>CALMVH010000136.1 GCA_937873165.1 uncultured Rhodospirillales bacterium | reverse complement strand
CGGGGAGCCATGATCTGGTTGCCTGTTTCCCTCTGCCAGGTCATCGCCGGGCGCGCGATGGGGGTGTACAAGCCGGACTAGGCTCGCGTCTTGACCGGGCGTCCTGTTTGCCTCTCGTACAAACTCAGCTTCGGCAGGATCAGCAGTATCAAGAACAGGCCGATACCGAACGGGCCGAGTATATCGACTTCCACAAAAGACCGGATCAGGAGGATCACCGTGATGCCCAGCGGCAGAACGAGATCGAGCGACGGGCCGTAGACCGTGACCAGCCGCAAGGACCTGAACAGCGTGGCGCCCAGCCAGAGAACGAGACATGTAAAGCCCGCGACACCCAGCTCCACCAGGCCTTCGACGTATGTGTCGTGGAAGTGGAAACCGGCGCGCGAGGCGACGAAGAATTCATACCAGAACTGCTCGGCCTCGGGCCGTCCCGGAACCCAGAAGGCGGCGTACCCGACGCCCAGCCCGGGATTGCGCATGGCGATCTTGAAGCCCTCGCCCCACAGGTAGGTACGCCCGGTCAGCGTCGCATCCTTGCCGAAGCTTTCGAGTACAAGCGCTTGCAGCCCGAGGCTTGCTCCCACGATCAGGATCAGCGGCAACGCCACGGCGGCGGCGATCGTCAGGCTGCCGCGCAGTCGCGGCGACAGCCACGACACAGCGTAAACCGCAGCAACAGCGGCAAGCGCGATGCCAAGCGAGGCGATCGAGGAGGCCGAGTGGCTGCGGGTGAGGCACACAACACTGACCAGCAGGCTGAGACCCCCGTAAAGCAGTTTGGCGCGCCCGCGTCCCTTCGCCATACAGAATACAACCGATACGAAAACCCCGAGCTCGGCAAAGAAGCCGAGCTGATTCTTCGATCCGAACAAACCGATCAGCGTGGGAGGGCCTCCGAACGCGTCGATGCCGTAATTGCCGCTGATCAGCGACGCGAGCAAGACGCCGTCGATGCCGAGGATCAATCCCTTCACATATACCGTGTTGGGGACGACACGCGTGATGATGAACGTGCACAGCATCATCGTGCCAAGTTCAAAGGCGGCGCGCAGCGTCACCCCCGTGTAGTCGGACCACAGGATCGAGATGCAGCACAGCAGCAGGTAGGCCAGCGCAAATCCGTTGCCCTTTGGAGGGGCTGCCACGGCCACGCCCTTGGTGATCATCAAGGGAAACCACAGCCCGTAAAGCAGCAGGATGCCCAGCGGTCCCATCAAGCCGGAGTAGGCCATGACCAGGACCGTCAGCGAAACCATCGGAATGGCATAGAACGAGGGAACGGCCCGAAAGACCCGCCCCGCGCCGACCGGTGACGCGGACAATACGGCCTCCGTCACCGCACGGCCTCGATATACAACCTGTCCCAATAGTTGTTGGCGGCGTCGGCATCGAACAGCCTGGACGCGGTGGCGTGCGCGTTCGTGCGCAGCGCATCATAGCCGGCAGTGTCGAAGACCACGCCGACCTTTGCCATTGCCTCCTCGGCCAGCCGGTCGATTTCAGATCGAAACAGCGCTTCTTACGGGGCCGATTCAGGATCTATCCGCCCGATGTGCTTGCACTCGCCGATTGTATCGGTTTCGAGCGGCAGCAGGATGCCGTTGCGGTTATTTATAAACTCGGGCAGGGCTCCCTGGGCAGTCGCGATCACCGGCGTGCCGTGCGCCATCGCCTCGATCGCGCTGTATCCGAACGTGTCGCTGAAGGTCGGCAACAGGACAAAATGCGCCTTTGCCACCAGCGATAGAACCTGCGCGTTCGGCAGAGCCGGGTGATGCGTGACGTTTTGGAGCGAGGAAAGGAGCGCCCTGTCACGATCGAAGAAGGATGTCCGGACGGGATCGACCCACGACACGGGCCCGACCTCGAAGGAGGATACGATCTCGACGTCGAGGGGAATGCCCTGCTGTTGCGCCAGTTCGGCGATGCGAAGCGCCACGCAGCCGCCCTTGCGCGCGAAATGGTTACCCACGAACAAGAGCTTTATGCGGCTCCGGTCGCCAGGGTCAAAGGCTTGGCTTTGCGGCGGCACGACGAGGTTCGGATAGCGGACTTGCAGCTTGTGCCGCAATCCGTCGTGCTCCGGGCCTTCATGCTGGTCTAGGAACTGCCGCCGGGCGTAGTCGGATATGGCAACGATGCGCCTGCATTTGTCCTCGGCCAGCCTGCGGGTTCCCGCGCCGAAAATGGCTGTGTCCTCGAACCCGAACGCTCGGGGCAAGTGCGACTCGAAACCGATGATAAACGGCGTCGGTCCCAGCGGGATGCGGTTGAACGCGTGCACAAGGTCGAAGCGGCGGGGCGGCAGCGGGTTGAAGACGGTGAACCCTTCGGCAGCCTGCGATACCTTGTTGAACGGAATAAAGTTGCGGATTTCGATCGTATGCCGCGACTGCCGGGGCGAGTTGAAGCGCCAGGGGTAACGTGTCGGCGCGAGGATCGTAAGCTGTTTGTCCATCGTTTCCCGTCGGCCATCAAACCCAGGTGACCGGGTGAAACTACCGCCTAACGCTTAATTTTCCGCCAGCAAGCGCTCGCACCGATCAAGGGCCGGGTTTTCGAACATCCGGCGTAAACCTTACCCAGCTTGCCTCGGCGAAAACCGGGCCTGTGTAGGTGAAGTGTCCCAGCCAATCGTCGACCTTCTGCGATCCGGACCAGAGGCTCAGATAGATCCGGCCAGGGTTGACCGGCAGATCGGCGCCCGCGTCCGTCTCGTGCACCAGCTTGCCATCGACGAACCAGCGGATCTTGCCGGGCTTCCATTCCAGGGCATAGTCATGGAAGTCGGCGGAGGCGTCGAAGCCCAGCTGTATGATCTTTTCGTGCCCGCCCTTGCCATCCGTCAGGTAGTTCAGCTGCACCGTGTGGGAGTCTTTTCCGAGAAATTCGAAATCGATCTCGTCGTGCTGCGGCGATCCTGTCGGCGGGCCGATATAGGTAAAGAAGGCCGTGTTCAGGCCCGATCCCGCAGCGGTCTTCATCCGGGTCTCGTAGCGCCCGTAG
>CALMVH010000135.1:8125-8456 GCA_937873165.1 uncultured Rhodospirillales bacterium | reverse complement strand
ATAGTGGATCTTGCGGACTTCTTCAGGAAAGCTGCCGCCGACATAGTCGCACTGGGCTTCGACCATGCGGCAAAACTCGGCCACTACACGCGCGGCGGCGGTTGGGGCGGGGTTCGGCGCAGCGGGAACGGTCGGCTGGATGTCCCGCGAGGGCTCGGGCCTTGCGCCGCGCGACGTCGCAATGCGCGGCGTCATGGGCGCCTTGACGATATCGGAAGTCGCGCAGACGGGGCATTCGATCTTGCGGTCGCGTTGCTGGGCATCGAAAGCCGTCGAACTGGCGAACCAAGCCTCGAACCCATGGCCCGCGGCGCATCGCAACGCATAGTGG
>CALMVH010000135.1:0-8115 GCA_937873165.1 uncultured Rhodospirillales bacterium | reverse complement strand
GTTCAGCAGCCCGTCCAGCTTGCCCGAACGGTTGAGGGCTGCCAGATCGTCCGATCCGCCGATTCCTACGTCGTCAATAAAGATTTGCGGCACGGTGCGGCGGCCCTCGGCGCGTTCCACCATCTTCTGCCGGTCTTCGTCGGACACGACGCCGATCTCCTCGAACTCCGCGCCCTTGCTGCGCAACAGGGCCTTTGCCGCCACGCAGTACGGGCAGGTGGTGGTGGTGTAGATCTCAACTTTTGCCATGATGTCTCCTGTGCAAGCTATATAGTGACATGAAGATGTCTCTCAATCCCTACAATCCCGCCGGCAGGACGCGCGCGGCGCACAGCACGTCCACCCGGGCGGCACCCGCCTTGCGCAGGGTGCGGCAGCACTCGTTCAGGGTTGCGCCGGTCGTGAACACATCGTCGACGATCACGATTCTGGCGCCCTGCACCGATGCCTGCCGTCTTGGATGCACCGCAAAGGCGTTGCGTACGTTGCGCTGCCGTCCGCTGCGGCTAAGACCGCCCTGGCTGGGCGTCGCGCGGTGACGGATCAACAGGTCGGGGATCACCGGCGTTCCCGAAGGACGCGCCACACTGTTCGCCAGAAGGACAGCCTGGTTATAGCCTCGCTTCAACAATCGCAACCGGTGCAGCGGCACGGCGCACACGATGTCGGCATCCTCCAGCAGCGCCGCGCCATCGCGCCGCATCCAACCCGCGAGGGTCTTCAGGGCGGGCATGCGATTGTGCTTCAGCCCGATCAGCAGCGAGCGGCTGCCGTCATCGTAGGCCAGGGCCGCGCGGGCGCGGTCAAACAACGGCGGGTCGGCGATGCACGCGCCGCACAGCGTGTCCTCGCCGGTGTCGTAGGCGAACGGCAGGCCGCACCGGGCGCAGAACGGCCGGGTGAGAAACCGCAGCCCGTTCCAGCAATCGGTGCACAGCGCGCCCATCCGGCCTACGTCGCGTTCGCAGGCCAGGCAGCGCGGCGGATACACGAAATCGAGCACGCCGCGAAATAATATGGCCGAAGCTGCACCAAACGTCATACCGTACTATAATACTGTCATGCCCGACGCCGTTACCCCTTTCGACCGCAAGCTGGTGCGGACCCGCCGCATCAAGGCGCTAGAGCACGAACAGCCTTGCGACTTCCTGCTACGGCTGGCGGTGGACGACCTGCTGGACCGGCTGGCCGACATCACGCGGCGCTTTGACTCCGCCCTGCTGATGGGCCACGCGCCCGATCTTCCCGCGAACCTTGCCGGACAGATCACGCGCATGGACTTTGCGCGCGCCGACGTGGTGGCGGACGATGAATTCCTGCCCTTTGCCCCGGAAGCCTTCGACCTGGTGCTGGCCCCCTTGACCCTGCAGTGGATTAACGACCTGCCCGGCACGCTGGTGCAGGCGCGCCACATTCTCAAGCCCGACGGCCTGTTCCTGGCCACGATGCTAGGCGGTGAAACCTTGTGGGAATTGCGGCAGGTCCTGCTTCAGGCTGAAAGCGAGACGGCAGGGGGCGCGGCGCCGCGCGTCTCGCCCTTGGCCGATCTGCGCGACATGGGCAGCCTCATGCAGCGGGCCGATTTCGCGCTGCCCGTGGTCGACGGCAGCAAAATCACCGCAACCTACCCCGACCTGTTCGCCCTGATCCGTGACCTGCGCGCCATGGGCGCGACCAACGCGTTGAAGGAACGGCAGCCCCTGTCTCGGAACACGCTGTTCCGCGCCGCCGCGCTTTACGCCGAACGCTTCGGCGAGACTGGCCGCATCCCGGCGACCTTCCACTTCATCCATCTGGCAGGGTGGGCGCCGCATGCAACCCAGCAGAAACCGTTGAAGCCCGGCAGCGCCGCCAACCGATTGGCCGATGCCCTGGGCACGGCCGAAATTTCCCTGAAGGGCTGAGTGTGACCGACGCAGAGCCAACCCTGATCTCACCTGCCGAAAAACGGGCCTGGGCCTATCCCGAGTTTCGCGCCTTCCTGGTGCAGCGCATGCTGACCACCTCCGGCATTTCGATCCAGAGCGTCGTTGTGGGCTGGCAGGTCTATTATCTTACCCACAGCACCTTGAACCTGGGGCTGGTCGGGCTGGCACAGTTCGCGCCCAACATCTGCCTTGCGCTTTATGCCGGCCATCTGACCGATCGGGTGGACCGCCGTGCCCTGTTGCGCGGCGCCATCCTGGCGCAGGCGCTGTGCTCGCTTAGCCTGAGCCTGCTGACATTGTCCGGCAGTCACCAGGTCTGGCCGATCTATGCCACGCTCGCGGTGTTCGGGGCGGCCCGCGCGTTCATGGCGCCCGCCAGCCAGTCGATCATTCCCCGCCTGGTCCCGCGCGAGGCGCTGGGCGGGGCGATCGCGCTCGGTTCGTCGATGTTCATGGTGGCCCAGATCGCGGGTCCGGCCCTGGGCGGCATCCTCTACGCCTATGGCGCGGCGGCGGCCTTTACGACGAGCGGGCTGTTCTTTGTGACCTCCTTCATCTCGACGTTCTTCATCCGCACCGTCCTGAAGCCCGAGATACCGGTTTCGCCAGGTGCCCGCAGCGTTCTGGCCGGAGCGCGCTTCATCCGGCGCAACCCCGCGATACTGGGCGCGATCTCGCTCGACCTGTTCGCGGTGCTGCTGGGCGGGGCGACGGCGCTCCTGCCGGTCTACGCCCGCGACATACTGCAAACCGGTCCCCGGGGCCTCGGCCTGCTACGCTCGGCGCCTGCCGCCGGCGCGCTGGCCATGTCGCTGTTCCTGGCGCGCCGATCGTTGGGCCGCAACGCCGGGCGCACCATGTTCCTGGCCGTAGCGCTGTTCGGCCTCGCCACCATCGTCTTCGGCGTCTCCACCAGTGTTCCGTTGTCGCTGCTGGCCTTGGCGGTGCTGGGCGCATCCGACATGGTCAGCGTTTACATGCGCTCGAACCTGGTGCAGCGGATGACCCCGGACGAGATGCGCGGCCGCGTCGCCTCGGTCAACTGGGTTTTCATCGGCGCATCCAATGAACTGGGCGAGATGGAGTCCGGCTTTACCGCCTGGCTGTTCGGCGGTGCGGAAGCAGCGGTAATCGCCGGAGGCGTCGGCACCTGCCTGGTTGTGGCGTTGTGGGCCTGGCGCTTCCCGGCATTGCGCGGCGTTAAGCGACTGGAGGATATTGAGCCGGGCATAACAGTCTGAGGCGCCCTTCCACAAAGGCGGACTGTAAGGACCCGTTACTTCTTCGTCTCGAAGCTCTCGCCCGAAGCCGTGCCCCACAGCTCGGTTTCGCGCATCCAGCCTTCGTAGTCGTGGAACTTCAGGCGGCACCAGTTCGAGGCGCAGGATTGCACCACTGCGATGGTGCCGGGATCGGCAAGGGCTACGGTCGCGGCGGTGGCTTCGGGGTCCTGCCTCAGCGTACGCCGGGCGCCCGCGACCACCACCGTGCGCTTCTCCGCCAGCATGGTCTCCTGTACCCAGCCGGACGTGCCTTCGGGATCGACGATTTTGCGCCAAACATCGTAGGTCGCGACGATCTTCACCGGCAGCGCCTTGCGCTGGTAAATCCACGAGACCGGATACTGCTGACCAGGACCGGTGTGCATCTTGACCTTGCCAAAGCGTAGCGCCTCGTATTTTGGCTCCGCCAATATGCCGTCGGGCGGTTGCGGCGCGTTGCCGGCATGGGCGGGCAGGACCAGCAGAAACAGACAAATCAACAGCAAGCGTCGCATCGCACCGTTCTAGCAACCCCCCGGGAAAAACGCTAGGTTACAGCCATGCTCGACCAGCGGCTTTCGATTGCGCCCATGATGGACTGGACTGACCGGCACTGCCGCGCGTTCCATCGCATGCTGGCGCCGCACGCGCTGCTGTATACCGAAATGGTTACGGAACAGGCGATCCGATTCGGCAAACGCGACCACCTGCTGGCGTACTCGCCCGCCGAACATCCAGTGGTGCTGCAACTGGGCGGCAGCGACCCTGCGCACCTGGCGGAAGCCGCGCGGATAGGGCGCGCGTACGGGTACGATGCCGTCAACCTCAACTGCGGCTGTCCCAGCGACCGCGTCCAGGCCGGACGCTTCGGCGCGTGCCTTATGGCGGAACCGGAACTGGTGGCCGGGTGCGTGGCCGCGATGCGGGCGGCGGTCGATTGTCCGGTCACAGTCAAGACGCGCATCGGCCTTGATCACGAGGAAGGCTTCGACTATCTCGCGCGCTTTGTCGAACCGGTGGCCAAGGCGGGATGCGAGACTTTTGTCATCCACGCGCGCAAGGCGTGGCTGAAAGGCTTCAGTCCGCGCGATAACCGCGAGATACCGCCGCTGGACTACGATGTGCCCCGCCGCCTGAAGGCGGAGTTCCCGCGCTTGACCGTTGTCGTGAATGGCGGCATCGAAACCGTTGGATCAGTGGTGGCCCATTTACAGAACGTCGACGGCGTCATGATCGGCCGGGCAGCCTACCAGACACCCTGGTTCCTGGCGGAGCTCGAATCCAGCCTGTTCGGCGGCAGTTTGCCAGACCGGATCGAACTGGCCATGCGCTACCGCCGCTACATCGGGGAACAGCTTGCGGCGGGCGTCAGGCTGCACGCCATCACGCGGCATCTGTTCGGCCTGTTCGCGGGCCAGCGTGGCGGGCGGGCATGGCGCCGGCACCTGAGCGAGGCGGGGGTCGCGGCGGGCGCCGCCATCGACGTATACGACCGGGCGCTGGACTTCGTGCGCACCGCCGACCTGGTGCACGCCGCCTGATGAGCGCTCAACGGTTCAGGGTGGCAAGCCACGCCGTCTCGGCCGATTTCCAATCCTGCGCCGGGTCGACGATTTCCATGAGGTCGCTTCGCGGGGCGGCGGCTTCGGCAGGCAGGCACAGCATGTTGATCGAAGCAAACGTGCTGAAGATGTTATCCTGAACGCCGTTGAAGTTGTCTGGATTGTAAAGCCTCGGCCAATGCCACCAAAGCCGGTAGCCCATGGCCATTACCATGCGGATCAGGGGTTCGGATTTCTCGTCACCGCTGTTTTCCGTATAGATGACCGGCCGCGCGCGCGCGATGGTCTGGCGTGCGCCCTCCAGAACGTCCTGTTCCATGCCTTCGACATCGACCTTCAGGAAATCCACCTGCGCCAGACCGTAGTCGTCGAGCGTGCAGATATCGACCGGTTCGCCGGCATTGGTGCCGAGCGGAACCCCGCCGGGGTTGAAGTTGGTGGTGTAATCGACCGGCGGCACATTCAGGACCGATCGCGCACGGCCCACGCCCATGTTATAGGTCACCACATTCAAAGCGCCGTTCAGCGCTAAATTAGCACACAGCATCTGATGTATGATGCGCTGCGGCTCGAACGCCAGCACCGCGCCCGTTGGGCCGGCCAGCTGGGAAAGCAACACCGTGTGCGAACCGATATTGGCTCCGGCCTCCACCACAACCGAACCGGGTTTTATAAACTCGTTGTAGATGGCATTCTCGATTTCCGAGGACTCGCCATAGGTCTCGAGCGCGGCTCCGATAAAGCGGTCTGCCTTCATATACGCCATTACCCCGTGCCGCGTGACCGCCAAGCCAACCTGCGGTGACAAGTGGGCCTGGATATCGCGGCGGCGATCTTGGGAAAAGTCGGCAGGCACCTTTATTGAATCCGTCGTAAACTGTTAACCTGAAAGACATTACACATACCGAATGGAACTCAAAACGCCAACGCTGGCTGCCCCGACGCCCGACGACACACTGTCCATGCACTTCGCGACCGCCGACCGGCTGCACCGCGAAGGGCGGTTCAAGGAAAGCGCCGATGAACTGAAGCGGGCGCTGGCAGTGAACCCGAACTCGCCCGAAGCGCATTTCAACCTGGCCAATGTGGTGCGCGACGCGGGCGAGCCCGCACTGGCGGTCGAGGGCTACAAGACCGCTGTTGCCTGCGCCAAGTCCAAGCGCCACATCTATCCCGACGCGCTGATCAACTTGGGCGACGCCCTGAACCGCCTGGGGCGGCACGACGAAGCCCTGGGTTACCTGCGCGAGGCTCGCCGGTTGCAGCCGCAGCGCGTGCAGGCGCAGGTCGGAACCGCCTTCACGCTGGAAGCACAAGGCAAGCTGACAGCCGCCATCGATGTTCTGCGACAGGCCACTGCCTTCACGCCCGACAATCCGGCGCTGTTCACGCATATGGGCGCGGCGCGGCACTGGTATGGCGATTACACCGGCGCGCTGGAGGCATTCGATGCGGCGATCAGGATCGACCCCGATCATGCGGAAGCCCATGTCGAGCGGGCGCATACCCTGCTGACGCTTGGCCGACTGGAGGAAGGCTTTACGGAGGCGGAATGGCGGTCGCGCGTGTCCACGACCGCGGCAAGGCGACCGAGGTTCGCAACGCCGGAATGGACGGGCGCCGAGCCGTTGAAGGGCAAGACAATCCTCGTCTACGGGTCGCCCTTGTACGCCGACACCATTCAGTTGGCCCGCTACCTGCCGGTGCTGGCAGGACTGGGAGCCCGGATCGTCGCGATGGTCGATCCTGCCCTGAGGACCCTGCTTCAGTCGGTCGGAGGCGTGCAAAGCGCCGCGTCCCTGACCGACGCCCCGCCTGTACACGACTATAATATATCGCTTCTGCGCCTGCCGCATCTGCTGGGTAGCACGTTGCAGGACCTGCCAGGGCAGGCGCCGTACCTCTCGGCCGTTCCTGCAATCGTTGGGTCGTGGACGAAGCGGCTGGAGGGTGAAAGCGGACCCCGTATCGGTGTTGCCTGGATCGCGGGGCAGAACCCGCCTTTCGTGCGCGGCACCCCGGTCACGCCCGAAATCATGTCGGTCCTTGCTTCGTACCGGCCGGGTGCCACGCTGGTGGCGCTGCAGCAAACAACCGCACTGCAGGCGCCTGAGCATGGCGTGATCATGCCGGGCCTCCTGCCCGACTTTGCCCAGGCGGCAGGATTGATTGCGTGCCTGGATCTGGTCGTGACGGTTGATGCACCCATCGCTCATCTGGCCGCCGCCATGGGCAAGCCCGTGTGGCTGCTGCTGCCCACCGTCGCGGAATGGCAGTGGGGTGTCTCGGGCGACAGCACGCCGTGGTATCCGACGATGCGCATCTTCCGCCAAACACGAAAAAATAACTGGAGCGAGGTCATGAAGCGCGCCGGCAAGGCCCTTGCGACGTTTGCCTAGGCATGTTTTCGCCACGCGTTGTCGAAGATGTGCAGCAGCACTTGCTGAGGGCGCAGGTTAATCTCGAAGCCGAGGCTTTCTCAATAGCCATAACCTCGCTGCGGTCGGCCATCGCCCTCATGCCGGTGCTGCCGGAACCGCATTTCTACCTTGCCGGGGCGTTGCACCGCACGGGCGACCTGCCTTCCGCCATGGCGGCGTACCGCTGCGCCATCGAACGTGCGTCGGAAGCCGGACGGCTCTTTCCGGAAGCCCGCATGGGACTGGGCCAGGTCGCAGCCGAGTTGGGCGATCGCGAAGGATCCCGGAGCGCGTATGAAGAAGCCCTGAGCGACGCGCAGACTGCCGTTCGCCATGATCCGCGCTCCGCCGCGGCTCACGTCACACGGGGAACAGCGCTGTTCAAACTATGCCGCTTTTCCGAAGCGCTGGAGTCCTACCGCGCTGCTCTGAAACTCGATGGCTCCGCTACGCGGGTCCGCACCTACGCCGTCCAGATGCTGCTCCATCTCGGACGGTACATGGCGGCGGCGGAAATGTGCGATCGAGTCCTGTTCACAAATCCGGAAGATGCCACAGCGCATGCCTTGAAAGGTCTCGCGTTGATGGCGCAGGGGCGTTGGCGCGACGGGCTGGATCAATATCGCTGGCGTTGGGCGATGCCCGACTTTCCCTCGCCAAGACCGCCTGCGGACAAGCCGGAATGGACAGGACAGGATGTGCAGGGAAAGACGGTGATTGTGTATTGGGAACAGGGCCATGGCGATGTAATTCAGTTTGCGCGGTTTGCAGGCCTTCTGGCGCACAAGGGCGCAACGGTCCTGTTCGCGGCCAAACCCCCTTTGATGCGGTTGCTGTCAACCGTTCCCGGTATCGCGCGATGTTTCTTCATAGACGGCCCGCTACCCGGCCATGATTTCATTTCGCCAGTCATGAACCTGGCCGTGCCTTTCCTAAACGACAA
>CALMVH010000134.1:9410-10681 GCA_937873165.1 uncultured Rhodospirillales bacterium | reverse complement strand
TTCCAGAGCGCCGTCCACGCCGCGCACGCCACTCGGGACATCGATCGCGACCGTTTCGATCTTTCGCCGCGCAATGTCATGGATGAATTTTTCTTCGTGCCCACCGATGGGCCGGTCGAGACCTGCGCCATACAGCGCGTCGACGATCAGGTGCGTGCGGTCCAGCGATATGTCTTCCAGGGGACGAACGGTACCGTGCCATCTCGCCGCCGCCTGCGCAGCATCGCCCTTTAACTCACCTGCCCCCACCGTGCAGGCAAGCTCGATGGACCACCCTGCCTCCCGCAGGATGCGCGCGACGACAAATCCGTCGCCACCATTATTGCCCGGTCCGCACAGCACCAGTGTTGGGCGCGGTGCATACCGCGCCGTGATTGCATCGGCGACAGCCTGGCCAGCGCGTTCCATCAAATCGATACCGCTGATGCAAGACGCCGCGGCCAAGCGGTCCGCTTCGCCCATCTCCGCAGGGGTCAGAAGTTCAAGCCCGCACATCCGGCGCACTGCTTCAGGGTTTTGTAACAGCGGAAGGGCCAGGTTTGCGCGGCGGTAACTTTGTTTCGGCCACGACCTGCTGCGCGATCGTCAGGGCCGCCGTGGCGCGCTCCCTTACCTCCCCGATCAAGGCATCTGGATCGGATACCCGGACTGGCTGTAGCTTGCCCTTCGCGCCGTCGCTGCCAGACCAGTTTTGCTTTGTCTGGCTCACGATCTGACCGCTGACGGTTGTCACGGTTTCCGACAAGGCCATGAAGTCGTCCCGGGTCATCACGATTTTATTGCCAGCAACGTTCTGCTCCAGACGCACTTTACAATTGTCGCCTACGGCGCCGACGATCACCGCGCCGTCATTTTCCCAGAAGTCCGCAGCCATCACTCCCGAACGAGGAGCAGGAACGCCCAGAGCCCTGTATAGACGCTCTGCGGCAGGAGAGGCGATTGGTGTCATGACTATCTCCCACCTTTTGGATCAGTCTGCGGCCGCTTGAGCTGCCTGCGTCATCCGTATCATTTCGCGCGCGGTTATAGAAGACAAACGGCAACGAAGACCATCATCCGATGGTCGATCCTGGAAGGCGTGAATACTGCAAGGATTAATGGGGCGATCGATGGGGATTGAACCCACGACAACTCGGACCACAACCGAGGGCTCTACCACTGAGCTACGACCGCCACACCGGCAGATGATGTACTGGCGTCGCTGTCCCCGGTCAACACAAAACCATTCCGCCGGCATCACGCTTCGGACAGGATCCCCAGCTCACCCCAAT
>CALMVH010000134.1:1435-9400 GCA_937873165.1 uncultured Rhodospirillales bacterium | reverse complement strand
CCGCCGCGCCGCAAACCCGTAGCGCGTGACATCCGTCAGGCTTCGGACAGGATTCCGATCTCGCCCCAATGAAAGATTGAGTGTGGATCGGTGAACCCTGCCCGCCTCGTACTCAGTCCAGCCAGCAGCGCGGGCTTGATCGACTCAGTGAAGCGCACATGATGCTGCCGGTAGAGTTCATGCCCGCACGCAAGCCGGGTTTCACCGATGAATTCGAGCAGGCTTGTGAACAACCCCGCCGAAAGGTGCCTCGCATTGTAGGCGGTTCCGTCCAGGGTCACGACGGCTGGCGTGACCGTGCCGTTGGGCTGGCAGCGTGCGATCAGGTGCAGCAGCGGCTCGTCGTCGCCATCCTGCCATGCCGCGAACAGATGCAGTTCCAGACGCCCCTTGGAGGGATCGAACTCCATCGCGCATTCGAAGGTACGGCAGACCGCGTCTTCTTCGGGCGATCCGAAATAATCGCGTAAGTCGGTGAAAAGCGCGGGGGCATGCAGCGCTTCCGCGACCTGGGATGTCCGTATGCTGTTCGGTCGATTCGACATTCCATCCCTCGCCAGATGGCATCCTGCAAACTGATCCTCGCCGGTTCTCCGGCTGTTAACTAACAATATCCTTATAAGTTAACGATCCGGTGAAATCCTACGGAAATCGCTCATTGCCGAAACCGGGGCTTCATGCTGAATAACAGTCTTCATCACTGGGGCGGAAGATGGTTCAGATTTCGGCGGCGATGTTCCGCCTGGGCACCGAATCGGCGTTCGAGGTCCTGGCGCGGGCTCAGGCCATGGCCGCCACCGGCAAGGCGATTGTCAACCTGTGCATCGGCCAGCCAGACTTCGCGCCGCCCGGCCATGTGATCGAAGCGGCGCAGCGCGCCCTGGCCGAGGGTCATCACGGCTATACGGCCGCGCCCGGCATATTGCCGCTGCGCGAGGCGATCGCCGCCGACCTCCACCGCCGCTTTCATATCGAAATCGACCCGGACGCCGTGCTGATCACGCCGGGAAGCAAGGTGGCGCTGTTCTATACACTGCTGATGCTTGGCGAGCCGGGTGCCGAAATCATCTATCCCAACCCGGCTTATCCCGGGTACGAATCGATCCTGAAGTTCACGGGCGCCACCGGCGTGCCGTATCGCATCAGCGAGGAAAGCGGTTTCTCATTCTCGGCGGAAGAAGTGCTGAGCCGCGTCACGCCGCAGACCAGGCTGGTGATCCTGAACAGCCCAGCCAACCCCACGGGTGGCGTAATCGACAAAACGCAGCTGGACCTGCTGATCGCGGGATTGGAGGAACACCCGCACGTCGCAATCCTGAGCGACGAGATCTACAGCCGCATCGTCTACGACGGCATTCCCCACCACACGCTGCTGTCCTACCCCTCGATCCGGGATCGGCTGATCCTGCTGGACGGGTTCAGCAAGGGATTTTCCATGACGGGATGGCGGCTGGGTTATGCCGTGTTCCCGCCGGACATGGTGCAGCACGCCCGCCGCATTGCCATCAACTGTCATTCCTGCGTCACGACCTTCGTGCAGTATGGCGGCGTGGCGGCGCTGACCGGACCCATGGACGCCGTCAACCACATGGTGGCAACCTTTGACCAGCGCCGCCGCGTGATCACCGATGGGCTGAACTCCTTGCGGGGCGTGACATGCCGCCTGCCCGCCGGCGCTTTCTACGCCTTTCCCAATATCATGGGCACAGGCCTGAAATCGGCAGTGCTGCAACAGCGCCTGCTGGAGGAAACCGGTGTCGCGTGCCTGTCCGGTACCAGCTTTGGCGCGTATGGTGAAGGCTATATCCGGCTGTCCTATGCGGCGGATACCGAGGTGATCGAGGAAGCGATCAGCCGGCTGCGTGGTTTCCTGGCCGCGAACGCCGCGTAATGCCGCAAACCCTAGTGACACGCGCCCGATCCTGATTTATCCCTACGCCCCATGAAAAAACTGGAAGCGATCGTCAAGCCGTTCAAACTGGATGACGTCAAGGAAGCCCTGCACGGGATCGGCATTCAGGGTTTGACCGTAATCGAGGTCAAGGGTTTCGGGCGTCAGAAGGGCCATACCGAACTATACCGCGGCGCCGAATACGTGGTCGATTTCCTGCCCAAGGTGAAGATCGAGCTGGTTCTGGAGGACGACATGGTCGAGCGCGCCATCGAGGCGATCCAGCAGGCTGCGTTCACCGGCCGCATCGGCGACGGCAAGATCTTCATCTCGACCATCGAGGAAGTCGTGCGCATCCGCACCGGCGAACGGGGCACCAGCGCGATCTAGTCATCTTAGAACCTTACAACGTCATCCCGCGACTTGATCGCGGGATCCAGCGGCGGGTCTGGACCCCGTGGTCAAGCCACAGGGTGACATTCAAAATAACTACGGGGTATGTGCAATGTCCGACATCAAGAAAGTCATGGAGCTGATCAAGGAAAACGACGTCAAGTACGTCGACCTTCGCTTTACCGACTTGAAGGGCAAGCTGCAGCACACGGCGCAGCACGTCAGCACCATCGACGAGGACGTGTTCGAGGACGGCATCATGTTCGACGGCTCGTCCATCGCGGGGTGGAAGGCGATCAACGAGTCGGACATGATCCTTAAGCTCGATCCCGCGACGGCCGTCATGGACCCGTTCGCGGCCCAGCCGACCTTGAACATCCTGTGCGACATCGTGGAGCCTTCGACCGGCAAGAACTACAGCCGCGATCCCCGCTCAATCGCCAAGGCCGCGGAAGCCTATGCGAGCTCCACCGGCATCGCCGACACGGTATTCTTCGGCCCCGAGGCCGAGTTCTTCGTGTTCGACGACGTGCGCTACGAAGTGAAGATGCAAGGCAACTCGTTCTACGTCGATAGCGAGGAAGCGCCACATAATAACGCTCGCGCCTACGACCAGGGTAATCTCGGCCACCGTCCGCGCGTCAAGGGCGGCTACTTCCCGGTAGCGCCCGTCGACAGCGGCAGCGATTATCGCGCCGAAATGGTGACGGTGCTGGCCGACATGGGCGTGGAGGTCGAGAAGCATCACCACGAAGTCGCCCCCAGCCAGCACGAGCTGGGCATCAAGTTCGCGCCGCTGGTGCAAAGCGCCGACGCCATCCAGGCCTACAAGTACGTCGTGCACAACGTCGCGGCCTCGTATGGCAAGACGGCCACATTCATGCCGAAACCGGTCTTCGGCGACAACGGCTCGGGTATGCATTGCCACCAGTCGCTGTGGAAAGGTGGCAAGCCGCTGTTCGCAGGCGACAAGTACGCCGGCCTGTCCGACGAGTGCCTGTTCTACATCGGCGGCATCATCAAGCATGCCAAGGCGCTGAACGCGATCACCAACCCGCTGACCAACAGCTACAAGCGGCTGGTGCCGGGCTACGAGGCGCCGGTGCTGCTAGCGTATTCCTCGCGCAACCGCTCCGCCTCGTGCCGCATCCCGTATGTGACCAGCCCGAAGGGCAAGCGCGTCGAAGTGCGGTTCCCCGATCCGGGCGCGAACCCGTACCTAGCTTTCTCCGCCATGCTGATGGCCGGCCTCGACGGCATCCAGAACAAGATCCATCCCGGCGAGGCGATGGACGAGAACCTGTACGAGCTGCCGAAGGAGCGCCTGGCGCAGGTTCCGACCGTATGCCGGTCCTTGCGCGAAGCCCTCGACGCCCTGGCGGCTGACCACGAGTTCCTGCTGAAGGGCGACGTGTTCACGAAAGACCTGATCGAGGCCTTCATCGAGTTGAAGATGGAGGAGGTCATGGCCTTCGAGACTACCCCGCACCCGATTGAATACGACATGTATTACTCGGTGTGATCGCCGTCTGCAAAGGAGTCGGCTAACGACGGCTTCTTTTTATGCTCTTTGTAGTCGCGATGTATAATCGGAAGGGTTATGACCGTAAAGGCTGCTGTCCAAGCGTAAAATCCGGGTCCCCGTACGACAGCCCAGCCGCCACCATCTACCTCGTTATACAAGTAAAATGGCAGCAAGGCAGATGACGAGATAAGAAAAACAGCACCGAGGAAAAAACTGTTAGGCTTTTTTCCTATCAGCATTATGACAACGACTGGCAGAAGAAAAAGATTTGCGAACCAGGCTCCCGTTGCTCCAAGTATTCCCTGCCATCCGTACTTAAGAATACTCCATCCATCGTCGTAGTCGCATCTAGGTATGTACTGGTCATACGTGCTTGGGCTTAACCGGCACGTGGACGTTGGCAACGCGAGGGACGCGGCCCATAATGCCATTGCAGCAAGCGCCAATAGTTTAGGTTGCGTTTTTAAGTTCATATCTAACGATAGAAGTTGAATCAAGTGTGCGCAACAGGCAATCATAGGGCCGGTATGACGCTTCCGGGCCAACTTGATTTGACATACACTACTCCCATGAAAATCCTGAAACTGCTTGTACCCGTGTTCGCACTCTCCGCCTGCGCGCCGATCTATACGCCGGAGACGACCTGGACGTATGACGACCCGAAGACCGACGACGACTTCCGCCCTGACATGGTCGAGTGCGTACAATACTATGACCGGGCGCATCTCGACGAGATGAACAACGACGGCGAGTACCAGGTCAGCGGTTTCTTCGTCGACACGGCGCGCACGCAGGCGGTGGTCAGTTGCATGGAAGCCAAGGGCTGGAACGCCGAAGGGCCGGACTGGTATCACGGCCCGAAACGCTGATCGACTAATCCCGACCGGCGGACTTACCTCAGGGTTCCGGCAGGCGCGCGGCGTTGGTTTTCCTGGCCTCGAACGTGCGGGCGTTTTTTTCCCGCCGGGTAAGCGAGTCCAGGTTTGGGCCGCCTGAGACGCTGCGGAGGCGATTGGCAACCCCGCCAAGCGACACCACCTGCTTTTGCGCCCACCCCGTTACATGGCTGCGCTTGTCGGTAACCATCCTGCCGAACCGGTGGCTCGCTTCTTCCCCCGCCTTGTGCGCTCCGATTTCCAGGCCGACGTCCAGAGCGATCTCGCCCACGATCTCGGCTCCCGACAAGGCAAACATGAAGCCGAAGATACCGGCCTGGGTGAACGCCTTTTCCCCGCTCATCGCTAAATGAGCCGCGTTGTAAAGCTCGCCCATGCCGGCCGTGGCCCCGCCGATACACAGCGCATGACCCAACTGCCTGCCCAAATGCCGTCCAAGCCGGTTTACCGGCCGCGCGAATTTGCCCTGCCTGGCCGAAGACAACGTTTCCTTTATCCAGCGGCCGTCATGCGCATCATGTTGATGCGCCAAGCGATGCTTCGGGGTCGAAGCCGCGCTTGCCTTACGTTTCGGCAATCCGTTTCTGAACACCTTCTTCTTGACCAGGTGCAAGGCTTCGTCCCCGCCCCATTCCATCGCCAGGGCAAGACCTGCGTATTTCAGGGCCTTGTCGGCAACTTCCTTTGCAGGAATCAAGTCGGGGATGGCGGCGAACGACTGGAAGCTACCTGTTGCCGACAGGTGCGCCACTTGCACAAGCGCGAAATGCGCAACGTTGATCCCGGTGCCGATCGCCAGCATCGACGCGCCCCGTCCCACTGCCTGCAGGGTCGTGTCGGCAAGGTACCATGCCCATCGTGCCGCAGGCCGCCTCACCCCATTTTCACGGATGTCGGCCAGGGCGGCTGCCAGCCCTGTTCTGGCGACCCCATGGGGAGCGGCCAAGGCATGCGACGCCCCGCTTGGCGGCAGTAGTGCCGGCAGCCTCGGTTCCAGCGGTGTTTCCAGGTGATGAGCCGCGGTTCCGCCCGGCTCGCGGTGCTTCAGCCCTTTTGTGCGAAGGTTATGGGCATGTTCATGCGGGTGGTGTCCGACATGCGTGGGATGCGACAGATGCCGGCCCTGCGCAGGACGGTCGAGGTGGATACCGGTTGTTATCTTGGCCGTAACTGAACGCCCGGCTGGCGATGGCTGGGGCTCGGGCTGACGAGCCACATTGCCTGGCATGCTGATCTGCTTCGCTGGTCCTCCCGCCGTGATGCCGCTTTCCGATGCCGGGTCATGATGAGCCGAAGTTGCGGAGATTTCCTGCGGTTCGTCGTGTTCGTTTCGAGACATGCCACCATCCAATCAAGCATTGAACATACGCTTGAACGGCCGGTCTCTGGTGTAAAACTATCGTAAAAATACTGTGGCGGCCATGTGGCCCTGCCACTATGCCAATGCCGCCAGCAATTCCGACAATTTGACTTCGGGCCGTGGTCCCACGTGGCCGATGATCTCGCGGGCGGCCAAAGCGGCGACTTCGCCTGATTGTTGCAGCGTCATGCCTTGCGTATAGCCGTAGAGGAAGCCGGCGGCATACAGGTCACCGGCCCCGGTCGTGTCGACCACGCGCTCGACACTCGCGGCGGGAATGCGGATTAGGGTCCCGTTGGCCTTGATCACGGAACCCCCTGCCCCTCTGGTCAGGCAGGCGATCGCGACGTGCTGCCCTGCGTGCAGGACCGCATCGTCGAAGCTGCCTGTTTCATAAAGCGCCGTAATCTCCGGCTCGTTGGCGAACAGGATATCGACGGACTGCCTAATCAGGTCCTTCAGCGCCGCGCGTTGCGCTTCGACGCAGAACCGATCGGAAAGACTGAGCGCCACCTGGCGTCCGGCTTGTTTGGCAATTTCGGCGGCCTGCCGAAGTGCCGCTATGTTGGACGGTGACGAAAACAGGTAGCCCTCGAGGTACAAGATCGAGGCATCCCTGATCAAGGCTTCGTTCAGCGGTTGCTCGCCCAACAGGCTGGCCGCCCCCAGATAGGTATTCATTGTTCGCTCGGCATCGGGCGTCACGAGTATCAGGCACCGCCCTGTTGCCGCGTCGGGGGCGGTCGCAAGGTTTGCCTGTACACCGCTGGCGATGAGATCGTGGCTGAATACCCGACCGAGCTCGTCATCGGCGACGCAGCCCACGAACGCCGCCTGGCCGCCCAGCGATGCGATGCCGACGGCAGTGTTGGCCGCCGATCCGCCCGACACCTCGATGGCGGGTTCCATCCGATCGTACAGATCGCGGGCGCGGCCTGTGTCGATCAGCTGCATGCCGCCCTTGGTCATGCCTTGCTCGGCCAGAAAGGCATCCTCGGCATGCGCGATGACGTCGACAATGGCGTGGCCCAGGGCCAGCACGTCGTAGCGGGCGGATGCGGTCATAGCGAGGCTCCGATTTCTGTTGGGGACAGCAACTGGCTTAACCGTGCCAGTTTTTCATCCAATTCCTGCGGCCGGTCGTGCACATCGGCCAGCTTGCCGATCTGGCGTGAAATGTCGTCGGCCAGACGGCGGGCTTCCATCGCCTGCTCCGAGACCGTGCGGCTGCGATTGCGCCGGATCAGCCAGTAGTTTCGCAGGTATATCAGCAGGCCGCTGGCCTGCCCGACCGCCAGCGCCGCTTCGGCCTGGTGCACGCAATAGACCAGCAGCATGGTGCCGCCGCCGATGCTGAAGGTCCAGAACGCGTCGGGTACGACGCTGCGGCCGCTGCGTTCGCTGTGCACCCACTGCACAAGGAACCTCATGGTGAAGAACGCCTGCCCCACCACGCTGAACAGGAACCACGGATCGTGCAGCTTGGCGGCCAGCAGGCTCATCGCAGCGGCGTTGTTTCGGTGACGGTAGTCGTGCGGCGGCGCTTCATCAGCCACCACACGCCAGCCAAGTCGACGATACCGACCCACAGCCGGTTGTTGATCCCGTATTTCGATGTGCCGCGCAGGCGCTGGCGGTGGTTTACCGCTTCGCGTCCGACCGAATATCCTTCCCGCTTCATCAGCGCGGGCAGGAACCGGTGCATGTGGTCGAAATACGGCAGGCGCAGATAGGCCTCGCGGCTGAACAGCTTGATGCCACACCCCGTATCAGGCGTATCGTCGTTCAGGATCTTACGCCGGACGCGGTTCGCGATGCGCGACGAAATGAGCTTTACGCGGCTGTCCTGCCGCTTCACGCGCTGGCCGGCGATCATCGCGACGGGCACGCCCGCGGGTCC
>CALMVH010000134.1:0-1425 GCA_937873165.1 uncultured Rhodospirillales bacterium | reverse complement strand
CTGCATCCGGGCGAGCAGCCGCGGCAGGTCGGCGGGGTCGTTCTGGCCGTCGCCATCCAGTGTTGCGATCAGGCTGCCACGCGCCGCCAGAATACCGCTGCGAACCGCTGCCGACTGCCCGCATGAGCTCGCATGCCGAATCAACCGCAGCTCGGGGACGCGAGCCGCCAGTTGAGCGACCACGTCCGCCGAGCCATCGGTGCTGCCATCGTCGACATAGAGGATTTCGTACGGCACGACGCCCCGCAGCGCGGCGGCGATCTCCATCACCAGCGGCTCTATGTTCTCGGCCTCGTTCTTCACGGGAACGACAACGCTCAGTTCGACTTCATTTGACATGGCGCATTCGTCTTACCTGTTCAGGCCAAGCATGAGAAGCGGCGTTGCGCTTTAACTTCACGGCGTTCGCCGCGCTGAACGGCGCCATGGCGGTTATCGGTGGCGCCTTTGCCGCGCACGGGCTGGAGCCGGTCGCCGACGTGCAGCGCATAGGCTGGCTGAAAACAGCCTCGGAGTACCAGATGGTGCATGCGCTGGCCATCTTGGCCAATGAAACCCTGCCAGGTCCGCGCTTCGCCAGCGCCAGTTTTGCAACCGGCATCGTTTTCTTCGCGGGCGCCCTATATGGATTGGCGCTGCAAGGGCCGCTCTGGCTGGGCGCGGTCGCCCCCATCGGCGGAATGGCATTTATCACCGGCTGGCTGGCGCTGGCGGTTTTTGCAAGGAAGGAACGACCATGAATGACACCGATCTGACCATCATCAACGCCGCATTCTCCCTGGCGGAAGAAAAAGGCTGGGCCGGAACGCACCTGCACGAGATCGCGCATCGCGCCGGGCTGACCTTGGGCGATCTGTACGCCCGAGCCTCGACAAAGCAAGCCATCCTGTGCCTGTTCGCGCGCCAGATTAACGAGACAGTCCTCCGGCAGGCGGCTTTTTCCGAGGAGAACAACGACTCGCCTCGTGAACGTTTGTTCGAAGTGCTGATGGCGCGCTTCGACGCGTTGCAGCCCTTCAAGCGCGGCTTGCAGGCGATTGCGGAAGATGGATCGCGCGATCCGGGCAGCGCCGGTATCCTCGCCTTGCAACTGCCGCCCTCAATGGGATGGATGCTGGAAGCCGCCGGCATCGGCGCGGATGGCTTGACCGGTCCTCTGAAGATGCTGGGCCTGACGGGCCTGTATCTCCAGATCTACCGCACCTGGATGGACGACGACACGCAGGACAGTTCGAAAACCATGGCCGAACTGGACCGCCGCCTGAAGAAAGCCGAGGGCTGGGCAAATAGTTTGCGGATGCGATGATCTGGATCGAATCAAATACCTTTAATCATGGGTACTCCTCAATCGAAGGATAAATACAAACCTTTTTTAAAGAGCGTACAGACTATCACTCGTGATCCTGCGTTGGCGTAAATTTAAAT
>CALMVH010000133.1:4408-5140 GCA_937873165.1 uncultured Rhodospirillales bacterium | reverse complement strand
TCTCGATCGAGGTCAACGCGGTGGAGTGGATCCGGATCAAGGGCAAAATCCTGAAGCTGCGCTCGCCCCGCGAACAAAGCCGGGTGCGCGAAGCCGAACTCAAGTTCCTGCTCCAGGGCAAGCGCGAGGGTCTCAACGACCCGTCGCTGCGATCCTATGAAACCGACGAGATCGTGAAGTTCTCGCAAAAGCGCCGTGGCCTGTTCGGCTGGATGATCACCACCGTCGGCCTGCTGATCTTCAGCCTGCCAGGACTCGCAGGCCTCGGCATCCTCGTGATTATTTTATATATCATCTTCAAGATGATCAACACGGTGCATTGATCTCGGCAGCGGGACCGGATCAGGTTAGACGTTGAGCCTGAAGTTCATGATGTCGCCATCCTGCACCACATACTCCTTGCCTTCCGACCTCAGCTTACCCGCATCGCGCGCGCCGGCCTCGCCTTTCAGATCGCGGTAGGATTGGAAGTCGATCGTTTCGGCGCGAATAAATCCCCGTTCGAAATCGCTATGGATCGTGCCGGCCGCTTCGGGCGCGCGGGCGTGTCGGCGCACCGTCCAGGCGCGGGCCTCCTTCGGCCCGACCGTGAAAAAGGTAATCAGGTCGAGAAGCGCATAGCCCGCGCGGATCACGCGGTTCAGTCCCGGCTCCTCCAGGCCCAGCGCCGAAAGGAACTCCGCCTTCTCCTCCTCCGGCAGTTGCGCGATATCGGACTCGATGGCGGCCGAG
>CALMVH010000133.1:2446-4398 GCA_937873165.1 uncultured Rhodospirillales bacterium | reverse complement strand
GTCGTTACCGGTCGCGGCATCCTCCTCCGCCACGTTGCAGATATACAGGACGGGCTTGCCGGTCAGGAGCGCCAGTTGCCGGAAGATCGGGGCCTGCTCCGGGTTTGGCTTGAATTCGCGAGCGGGGCGGCCTTCCTGAAGCAGCTTCAGCACGGGCTCCATGACCTCAATCTGCGCCTTGGCATCGCGGTCGTTGGCCTTGGCTTTCTTGGCCGTACTGGCGACACGCCGCTCTAGGCTTTCCATGTCGGCGAGCATCAGCTCGGTTTCAACCGTCGCCGCATCGCGCAAGGGGTCGATCGAGCCCTCGACATGTGTGATGTCATCGTCATCGAAGCAGCGCAGCACGTACAGCACGGCATCGACCTCGCGGATATGCGCCAGGAACTGGTTTCCCAATCCCTCGCCCTTCGAGGCTCCGCGCACCAGCCCCGCGATATCGACGAACTCAAGTTGCGTCGGGATGATCTGCGCCGATCCCGCAATCGCCGCCAGCGCATCGAGGCGCGGATCGGGAACGGATACCCGGCCCACATTCGGTTCGATGGTGCAGAACGGATAGTTGGCCGCCTGCGCCGCCTGCGTCGCGGTCAGCGCGTTGAACAGGGTGGACTTGCCGACGTTCGGCAATCCGACGATACCGCATTGAAAGCCCATGGCACGTGTTCCTAAGGGTTGGAAATGTCGCGAAGCGCGTCACGCACGGCTTTGCGGCAAGCATCCGCATCGCCTTTCAGCAACAGCGGCAGCGAGTCCGCCAATGCGGCGAAGACAGGTTCGACGCGCTTGGCCTCGTCGGCATGAAAGTTGCCAAGCACATGGTTCAGCACCAGCTGCTGCTTTTGTTCGCGGTCGATGACCAGTATCGGCAGCATCCTGGCGGGATGACCTATGCCAAGGCGAACCCGCCAATAGTCCTGCCCGATCTGGTCGTCCAATGATTTCAGGCCATTGTGACCGCCGTGGCCGCCGCCCTGCTTGATTTCGACCCGGCCGGAGTCGAGATCCAAGTCATCGTGCAGGACCACCACGAAACCAGCGGGAACCTTGTAGAAATTGGCAGCCTCGCCCAAGGCATTGCCCGACACGTTCATGAAGGTTTGCGGTTTCAACGCCAGCACTTTTTGCCCGCTGAGCGAAAACTCCTGCGTTTCGCTGCGGAAGCGCATTCGCCAGCTGCCCATCGGCCAATAGCGCTGGACGATACGGTCTAGCGCCATAAACCCGATATTGTGCCGTTGGTTGCGGTGAACCGGCCCCGGATTGCCGAGGCCGGCGATCAACCACATGGGCGGTTACTCGAAGCCGATCAGGCCTTGGCGGCTTCGGCCGGGCTTGCCGCGCCGTCGCCTTCACCATCTTCCTTGCCGCGCAGCGCCGAAGGCGTCGCGATGGTGGCGATGGTAAAGTCCTTTTCCGAGACGTGCGGAACGACGCCCTCGGGAAAGGACACGCCGCTGAGGTGCACGGAGGCGTTGATCTCAAGCCCGGCGAGATCGATGGTAATGTGCGCCGGAATCTGATCCGGACGGCAGCGAACCTCGATCTCGTGGTGAACGATGTTCAACGCGCCGCCCCGCTTCAGGCCGGGCGAGGTTTCGGCGTTCTTGAACTCGAACGGCACCGAGACGTTGATCAGGCTGGCGGCATCGATCCGGAGGAAGTCGATGTGGATCGCACGGTCGGAGACCGGGTGGAACTGCACATCGCGCGGCAGCACGTGGTGGGACACGCCGCCGACATCGATATCGTAGGTCTTTGTCACGAAGTTCGAAGCGTGTACGTCGCGGGCAACCGCCGCGGCGTCGACCGAAATCATGACGGGCGCCTGACCCGCCCCGTAAATCACGCAAGGAATACGGCCCTGCCTGCGCGTTTCACGAGCCACCCCCTTGCCGGCCCGATCCCGCGCGGTGGCCGCAAGCTTGATTGCGTTTGCCATCGTTCAATCC
>CALMVH010000133.1:1401-2436 GCA_937873165.1 uncultured Rhodospirillales bacterium | reverse complement strand
GGGGCCGGCTCGATCCGAGGTGTATAACAGCGGCCTAGGCCGCTGATCAAGTATGATTACTGGTTAAGCTTCGCGCTGCTCGAAACTGCCGGCGTGGGCTTGGGAAGTAACTGCGACAAAGCCTTCGCCTGAACTTGCCCACCCCCAACAGCGGCTGGCCTAGCCTGCGTGTGATGAGCCGAACGGATTTCGCTGCGTGCCAACGCGCCCCTGATGTCCCGCCCCTTTAAATCGCTCATAAATGCCTCCTCCCTTGGTTATTTAGGGGATAATGACTAATATGTAGGCATAAATCAAATGAATTTTTAATCATATGCATAAATTTGTTGCAGTCCGAGCTGCATCAATCAAACAGGCTGGATACTGACCGTTCTTCCGAGATGCGCAGGATCGTTTCGGCAATTAATGGCGCGACGGACAGCGTGCGGAACTTCGGCGATGCCAGCGTAGCCGGTTCCATGCAGATGCTGTCGGTCGCAACCAGCATGTCCATCGGCGATGCCTCGATCCGGGCGATTGCGCCATTGGACAGCACGGCATGGGTCGTATAGGCCGCGACCGACACCGCACCCGCGGCTTTCAGGGCGATGGCTGCGTTGCACAGCGTTCCCGCGCTGTCGACGATATCGTCGATCAGGATGCAGCGGCGGCCTGCGACATCGCCGATGATGTGCATGACTTCCGAGACACCCGCGCGCTCGCGCCGCTTGTCGATGATCGACAGGTCGGCATCCAGCCGCTTGGCGAGGCCCCGCGCGCGCACCACGCCGCCGACATCGGGCGAGACGATCATGGCGCGCTTGGTTTCGCCGTCCATCTGCTGCTTCAGGTCGCGCACGAAAACAGGAGCAGCAAACAAGTTGTCGACCGGGATGTCGAAAAATCCCTGGATTTGCGCGGCGTGCAGATCCATCGTCAGCACGCGGTCGGCCCCGGCGGTGGTGATCAGGTTGGCTACCAGCTTTGCCGAAATCGGGGTGCGCGGCGTGGTCTTGCGATCCTGCCGCGCGTAGCCGAAATAGGGGATCACCGCCG
>CALMVH010000133.1:0-1391 GCA_937873165.1 uncultured Rhodospirillales bacterium | reverse complement strand
GCCGTGATGCGCCGGGCGGAACTGCGGCGCAGGGCGTCGATGGTGACCAGCAGTTCCATCAGGTGGTCGTTGGCGGGCGCGCTGGTGGACTGGATGACGAAGACATCCTCGCCGCGCACGTTTTCCTGGATTTCGACGAACACTTCCATGTCGGAGAACCGCTGCACCGAAGCGCGGGTGAGCGGCAGGTTAAGCGCGGCGGAGATCGCCTCGGCCAGGGGACGGTTGCTGTTGCAGGCGATCAGGCGCATGAGACCCCGGTTCGTCGGAAGATGCGCGTCTAGTATCAGCCTTGCCCGCGCGGGCCAATCACTATCGCCGAGACCTGCCGGCCGTAGTCGGGTTCCCCCCGGTGGGTGGCGCGGCGATAGCTGTAGAACCGCGCCTCGTCCGCATAGGTGTCGAGCCCGAGCGCCTCGGCGTGGCCGATCCCCGACCGGTGCAAGCGGTGCACCACGAAGCCAGGGAGATCGAACTGGAAATGGCCCTCGCGGGCGGCCGGTATGAAGAATGCGGCGGTTGTAGCCTCCTCCGCCGTCAACCGGTCGCGGAACTCGGCACCGACTTCATACGATTTCTGCGCGATGCACGGCCCGACCGCCGCCACGATGTTGTCCCGCCGTGCGCCCGCGCGCTCCATCGCCGCGACCGTGGCCTCGACGATGCCGCCGAATGCGCCTTTCCACCCGGCATGGGCAGCCGCCACGACACGGCCGTCGCGCGTGGCGAACAACACCGGCGCGCAATCCGCGGCCAGTGCGCCGATCACGATCCCTGGGGTAGTTGTGACAAGCGCATCGGCCTGCGGCAGGCTTCCAGCGAAAGGCGCATCGACCGATACGGCAAGGGCGCTGTGCACCTGATGCACCGTCAGCAACGGATGATCGGGACAACCAAGCGCGGCCGCGACTGCGCCCCGGTTGGCGCTCACGGCAGCGGGATCGTCCTGCGAACCGAGGCCGCAGTTCAAACCCGCGTACAGGCCGGTGCTGTGTCCCTGTTCACGGGTAAAGAAGCCGTGGCGGATGTCGGCAACCGCGTCGAGGAACGAGGCTCGTACGAACTGTGGCGAAATCATAGTCATGCCAATCAAGTTGTCACCTGGCCTGGGCGGGATCAATCCGGTACCGGCTTGCACCGGCAGGGGCATCAACGGGTAACTAGCCTGATAGAAGCATTACCCTGAACAGCATTCCCATCTGATCCGCACCGGTCAACCGCAACAAGGCGGCCTGCGCATCGGGCGTTCCCAGCCGTTCCGCCCGTTGTGCGATACCGAGTGACAGTAGGAATTCGCCCTGCTCCACCGGACCGGAGACTTCCGCCCCCTCCTGCCGCGCGGCTCCAGCCAGCGCCATGAAATCCACATGAGCTGTCAGATCGGCCTCGCC
>CALMVH010000132.1:1584-2630 GCA_937873165.1 uncultured Rhodospirillales bacterium | reverse complement strand
GTAATAGGTGTCGGTCCAGTTCCACCTCCTCCGCCGGGAGCAGGGATCGGTGTATTCGCCCTCAATGCAGATCCCCCGCCGGTTTCCAACATGAAATCCAACTCACCATCGTCCGGACCAGTCTGCCCCCCGTATGTTACCTGTGGTACGTTGCTGATCTGAACGTTAGTTGGGTCTGGCTGCTTGTAATTATTGACGATTGGAGCATGCGAATGCCCCAGAAGACTGGTTGTTGTTACACCTGGAACCGGTCCGCCGCCGGTTGCCGACGTCGTAGTGACTCCGGATGTACTGGTTGACGTTGTCTGGGTCACGCCGCCCGAAGGCATAATGGCACTAACGTAGCCGCCTCCAGGAATACTGCCCATTACCGAACTTACCGCGCCACAAACCTGTTGTTGCAACTCGTTCATCAACGATCCCAGCATGCTGGCGGCTAGCTGTTGAAGCACGCTCAGCAGATTGCCCGAACCTGTTCCACTAAAAGCATTGATCAAGCTGTTTGCATCGTTGAAGAGACCGTTCAGGCAACCAAAGAAACTAGTCGGCTGATGGATAATCGTGTACGCAGTATTGTACTGCATCTGACTTCCGTATGTAGCAGCCGACGATAACGCCAGGGTGACATTCGGGTCGCATCCGGGAGCCCCGGTAATCTGATCGGTCGTGTTTGCGCCGTCGGCAGCCGAGGGAACGATGGAGGTATCCTGGGCGTACGCAATGCTGGCGCCGAATGTCTGCCAGCCGATGAGGCAGGCGACCGGAACGGCGATTGAAATGTTTGCGAAGCGTTTCCCCATGGAACCCCACACGAGCGAACTGAGATACATTATAGACAAACTATATAAAAATGTCGAAATCTTTCTGAATGCTTCGGCAGAGGTAAATATGGGCAGCGTAATCACGATCGTACCGGCTGGGCCAGAGGCGGTGAACAGTTTCGAGACTACCTTTGCCGCCCTGCTGAGGGGCGACCTGAACGACGCTGACGCCACGGCGTTTCTGCGGGAGCCTACCCCCGCCGCCATCACACCGGACGATCTGCA
>CALMVH010000132.1:779-1574 GCA_937873165.1 uncultured Rhodospirillales bacterium | reverse complement strand
CGCGATGGATGTTTGCGGAACCGGCGGCGATGCGCGGGGAACGCTGAATGTCTCAACCGCAGTCGCGCTGGTTGTCGCGGCCGCGGGCGTTCCCGTCGCGAAACACGGCAACCGCGCGGCCTCATCGAACAGTGGCGCAACGGATGTGCTGCAGGCGCTCGGCATTGCGACCGGCCTGCCGCCCAAGAGTGCCGAAACGCAATTGCGAGACCGTAACATCACGTTCCTTGCCGCGCCGAACTATCATCCGGCGCTTGTCGGACTTGCCTCGCTGCGGCGCAGGATTGGCAGGCGGACGATCTTCAACCTACTCGGGCCGCTCCTGAACCCCGGGCGTGTTACCCGTCAACTGGCGGGCGTCTACGCGGCGGAGTGGATCACGCCGCTTGCCGAGGCACTGCGGGACCTCGGCAGCCAGCGCGCCTGGATCGTCCATGGCGATGGCCTGGACGAGATCACGGCCAGCGGCACCACGCAGGTCGCACGCCTTCACGACGGCGCCATCGATACGTTTGTCCTGAATCCACGCGATTACGGGGTCGCGCTATCGCCTCCATCGGCGATCGCCGGGGGAACGCCGGCGGACAATGCGGCCGCCCTGACACGCCTGTTCGAAGGTCAGTCAGGAGCCTATAGGGATATCGTCTGTCTAAACGGGGCAGCCGCGCTTGTGATCGCGGGCAAGGCCGCCGAGTTCGACGAAGGCCTGGCCATTTGCCGGCGGATGCTCGATGACGGATTGGCCCTGGCCCTGCTGCGGGCACTTCAAGGGGACTCAAACCATGTCGGATAAGC
>CALMVH010000132.1:0-769 GCA_937873165.1 uncultured Rhodospirillales bacterium | reverse complement strand
GATCGCGGAAATGAAGCGCGCTTCGCCCAGCCGGGGCCGCATCGTCGAGAATCTCGATGCCGCCTCGTTCGCGCAAGCCTACCACGAGGGCGGCGCCGCCTGTCTTTCCATACTGACAGACCAGCCTTACTTCCAGGGACTCGACGCAGACCTGGTGGACGCCCGCGCGGCTGTGCCGCTGCCGGCGCTGCGCAAGGATTTCATAGTCGATCCCTACCAGATCGAGGAGTCGCGCTCATTGGGCGCGGACTGCATCCTGCTGATCGTGGCTGCGCTCGACGATAGGCAGTTGAAGGACTTTTTGGTCCTCGCCGCCTCGCTCGGAATGGACAGTCTTGTCGAGGTCCATGACCGCCGTGAACTGGATCGGGCGCTTGCCCTTGCCTGCCCCATGATCGGGATCAACAACAGGAACCTCAAGACTTTGCAGGTGGATCTGGCAACCTCGCTCGACCTGGTGCGGGCTATCCCAGATGAAGTTCTTGTGGTCGCAGAAAGCGGTATCTCCTCACGGGACGATCTTCGCACATTACAAGCGGCCGGTATTTCGACCTTTCTGATCGGCGAATCGCTGTTGAGGCAAGGAGACTTATTGAAAGCGGTAAAATCCCTGTTGATTGACAGCGTTGAGGAACTTAAGTAGAACAAGTAATCTTCTTTTGTTCCGGTGGCCGCATGCTGACTCGCAAACAACACGAACTATTGAAATTCATCGAGGATCGGGTGAAGCGTGACGGGATCGCGCCCTCTTTCGACGAGATGCGGGACG
>CALMVH010000131.1 GCA_937873165.1 uncultured Rhodospirillales bacterium | reverse complement strand
TTGCTGGTTTTTCAATACACTCTCCCGCGGGGGGAGCGACCGTTATCTATTAGACACATCCTGTTTGCGACTGAGTTTCAATCCACGCTCCCGCGCGGGGAGCGACCAGCCGTGTGGCTGCGTCATGCTGCCGATAGTCTACGTTTCAATCCACGCTCCCGCGCGGGGAGCGACAAGGCTGCAAAGAGAATTGTAGGCCGCAGAACAAAGTTTCAATCCACGCTCCCGCGCGGGGAGCGACCCTGCGCTTCTTGATACCGATGCTGCCTCTTTGGGAGTTTCAATCCACGCTCCCGCGCGGGGAGCGACCCCTTCGGTAGATAACTCGCTGATTTTCTATGGTAAACAATGCCGTTTGCGCGAACCGACGTTCTGGTTCACCGTGCGGCTATGGTCAATGACCTTTCGTGACGGAATTCATTGAAGTCTGCCATCGCGAACCTGTCCAGGCGGCCTCCGCCGATCCCGGTTCGCGGGATCAAACGATAATGGGATCGTCGAAGTCGACTGCAGGTTTGGCACCGACGTGTTCTACGCGGCGCCGCCAGTTCGCACCCAGAAAATAGAAACGCAGACTGTCGGTGCTGGCGTCGATTTCGCTGACCAACGCGTGGCGGAGGGCAGTCCATTGAGCCGGGTCAACCTCGCACTCGAACACGGATAATTGGACCCGTTGCCCTTTGTCACGACACAACTTGGCAATCCGCCGTAGCCTCCGTCTTCCTGCGAGCGTCAGCGTTTGGACGTCATAGCTGACGAGCACCATCATCAACAGTTACCTCCAGATCATGGCGGGATAGCCATCAAGATCGCCGCGAACGGCCTTGGCAAGCAGGGCGGCCTGCAGATGTGGAACAAGCCCCAGGCTGGTTTTTTCTTTCAAAAAGGGATGTTCAAGTTCGTCCCGCTTGCGTTCCTGGTAGGCAATCAAGACGCGTTTTCGCGCGGTATCGGTCAGGAACACGGCGCCGTTTTCAAAGAACCGAAAGTCGCCATGCGTCAGCTCTCCGCGGCTCAGCAGTGTCAAGGCAAGACGATCCGCCATGTGCGGCCGAAGCTCCTCCATCAGATCTAGGGCAAGGCTCGGACGTCCCGGCCGCAGACGATGCAGGAAACCTACCGCGGGATCCAAACCAACGCCCTCCAGCGCCGAACGGCAATCGTGCACCAGCAACGTGTAGATGAACGATAATGTCGCATTTACTGGATCAAGCGGCGGCCGGCGCGAGCGGCCACGAAACCGCAATCTTTCGTCGGAGCAATGGACCAGGTGATCGAACACCTGAAAATAGGCGCGGGCCGCCTCGCCCTCCACGCCGCGAATCTGATCCAGCGATGTGGGGCGCAATGAACGCCGGGCGCAGTCGCGCAGTACCTGTACCGTGCGCGTCAACTGCAGGCGGACTGCCTCGTTGTAGTTTGCGGAATGGTCTCGCAAAGCTCGTTGCAGCACGGCGCGTTGGTTGGAGGTTTTCGCTACGACGATCATCGCTGCAAGGGATGCGCTTCCTTCCTCGCTCTCGTGGCGCCTGAACTGGTCACGTCGCAGCAGAACGTTACCCGAGACCGGTCCCTCTACCCTGGCGAGGAAACGGCCGTTCTCTGAAAAATAGGCGATCGGTATGCCGGCTTCCACAGCGTGCCCCATCATGGGCGCGCTGACCACCACACGACCCATGCCTACAATCGATCCCAGCTTGTGAAGCGGCACCCGGGCCTTCTCAGAGCCTTCCACTTCCACAACGGCATTCTCGCCGTCCTTTCGGACATAGGCGCCGTCCGTCGTGACATAAAGAGTGTTAAGGTGCCGCCGGTCCACCATCCGTCAGTCTTCCAAACAATCTTCGATGAAGCGTGCTACCCGGCCGTGATCGACGGTCTGACGGGGGCGGCAGATTTCCAGCAGCGAACAGGGTTCGCACAGCGACGCGACATAGGCGTGGGACGGCACTTCCATAGTCTGGATCTGGCTTGTCACGGCAAGGGCCGTCGACTGGGTCAGCCCGCGCAGCTCGTCGTCGAACGCAACCTCCATCCGGCGCCGGGTTTCGCCGTAGAACAGCATGCCGTCCGGCACGGGCGTTTCGAACATTTCTTCCAGCGCCATGCCTTGGGCGCATAGCTGAACCTCATCCGCTTTGTGGGCTTTTGGCTTGCCACGCTTGTACTCCACCGGCCGCGGGGTAATGCCGCCTGGTCGCTCCAGCAACTCCACGACATCGGCTATGCCGCTGACGCCCAGCCGGAACGACCGTATGGGCATTGCGGTCACAGTGCGGACTCCGCGCCGTGCGCCGGAGCCAGGTTTATCGGTGCGTTCGTGGAGCACCCTGCCCTCCGCAGTAAACCGGTTTTCGGCCCAGGCCTGCTCGACATGGATCAGGGCGCACTGGCGGGGGCAGTACAGGTAATGCTGCAAGGCAGAAAGCGGGATAAAATCGGCTTCCTCCATGATCCCGCTCCGAGTTTTTTAAATCATGCGCTTCAGGGTGATGCCAGACGGCAGCCCGGCCTCGTCGACCTCCACTCGGTAGTCCCCGAAACCGCGGGCGGGCTCACCCTCGGCGCCTGCGTGGCGCACGGCCACGCGCTCGAACAGCGTGTTGGCCGGCGCGTTACCCAGATCGCTTTCATGTTCGAACACGACCAGGCCACGCGGCGTCATCTCGCCGCGCGCGGCGGAGCGATCGTGATCGAACATGTTTCTCAACGCGTCCCAGAACAGCTGGAGGTCGCCGTCCGAAAAGCCGGTCCCCTTGATCGGATCGTTGGCGAGGCGAGCCGAGATGAACCCGTGGGCGCGGTAAAGGCCGTACGGCACGATGTGCTTGCGGCCCATGGTGCGTTCCTTTTCGGCGTCCTTCTCGTTGGTGACCGATGAACGCGTGATGGACACCTCCAACGGCACGATGGCATCTATCGACTGGGCGAACGTCATCTGGACGGGACCGCGTACCTGACCGGTATTGACGTCGGTCGTCATAACGGCGCCGAATGTACGAATGTCGAAAAACTGGTCGCACATCCAGCGCGTCAGGGCCTGGGCCTTGCCTGCATCCTTCGGAAGTTTCTTCGGCTCGGAGGTAAGCCCCGCGCTCGCATAAGCCTCCTTGTTGAACTTGTTCAGCACGGCGCGCTCACTCATGTAGATGCGGTGGCCAGGCTGTTCGCCGCGCGTCAGGGCGACGTAGTTGCGGACCTTGCGCTTCAGGCACACATCTGTGACCAGACCCTTGCCGGTCATGGGATCGAGGCGCGGCATATTGCCGGCATCCGGATCGCCGTTCGGGTTGCCGTTGGTTACATCGAACAGGTAGACGAAATCGTAGCGGTGGCTGATGGCCGACATGAATTATTCTTCCTCTGAGGTGGGTAGATCTTCGCCGTCATCCGACTTCTGGCCGAGCTGACCGAAAAGCTGATGTTGCTGCTGGTATAGACCAATAAAGAACTCGCCTTGATCCTCCAGCTTTAGCCTTGTTGGAAACGGATCTTCCTTCGGGAACAGCTGGATGATCTTCACCATCTCCTTTTCAAGCTTAACCGCGCGACCGGGGCGTTGCTTGCGAGCTGCCGCAAGGTGGCTTTGCGCCAGTCGCAGTAGTACGGGGAAAACTACATTCGGTGACGACGAGGCGGACGCTACGTAACGGTCCCGGATGGTCGCGTTAACCTTT
>CALMVH010000130.1:628-8858 GCA_937873165.1 uncultured Rhodospirillales bacterium | reverse complement strand
GCACGATCGAGGCCATTCGGGCCGAAAACGCGCCGGGATTCGCCTACCGGGTACAGTGGCATCCGGAGCACGACTACAACGCCAACTCGGTGTCGCAGGCGCTGTTCTCGGCATTCAGTGCCGCCGTCGCCGATCACTCGGCTCAGCACCACGTCTGAGTTGTTTTCCAACCAGGGCGTTGTGCTATCTCATGCGCATCATGCTAAACACGCGCGATGAGTTCCGTTCGGCACATTAACAGGCGTGATCGATGCTGAACGATATCGAAAGCCTGATCCAGCTCATGGCGCGGCTTCCGGGGCTGGGTCCGCGCTCGGCGCGCCGGGCCGTGCTGCACATGCTGCAGAAGAAAGACGCGCTGATGCGCCCGCTGGCGGTGGCGCTGCAGAATGCATCCGACTCCGTGGGCCATTGCAGCGTGTGCGGTAATCTAGACACCGTCGATCCCTGCACGATCTGCCGCGACCCGAACCGGCAGCGCGCCACGCTGTGCGTGGTGGAACAGGTGGGTCACCTGTGGGCCATTCAGCGCAGCGGCGTGTTCCGGGGGCTGTATCATGTGCTGGGAGGCAATTTGTCGGCCCTTGACGGCATCGGCCCGGACGATCTCGCCATCGCCCGGCTGGTCGAGCGCGTGTCCGAGGGAAGCATCGGCGAGGTGATCCTGGCGCTGAACGTCACCATCGAGGGACAAGCGACGGCGCATTACATCGCCGACCGGCTGCGCGCGTTTGGGGTAACGGTGTCGCGGCTGGCGCAGGGCGTTCCCATCGGCGGCGAACTCGACTACCTTGACGATGGCACACTGACGGCAGCCTTCAATTCGCGGCGCCCAGCGGCGTAAACACCAAAACCGGTCACTCCCGCGAAGGCGGGAACCCAGACTAATCCATCTGGATCTCCGCCTTCGCGGGAGCGACAAATGCTTGTGAGGGTCTCATGAAGTTCATCGCCACATGCGTTTCGGGCTTGCAGGAGGTCGCGGCGGCGCAGCTGGCGCGCGAGGGGTTCGACGGCTTCGTGCTGGCCGATCTCGAGGACGGCATGGTCGCATTTGAGACCGAACGCTTTCCGCCCTCGCTGGGGTCATTGCGCTATGTCAACAACGTGTTCGAAATCGTGGCGCAGCACCGGCTGGGGCCGGGTCAATCCATCGACGGGTTCCTGCGCTGGCTGGTCAGCCAGGATTATTGGCACCGTCCCCTGAAACGCAGCGTGGGCCCGCGCGAGCGTACCTACCGGCTAATGCTGTCGAACGCGAACGAACTGGTGGCGGGCGACCGGCTGGCCGTAGCGCGGCTGTGCGGCGCAATCGAAGCAGCGACCGGCCTTGCCTTCAACGGGCGCAGCGGCGATGCGGAGTTCTGGGCCATGACGCGCGTCGGCGGCGACAGCTATCTGGGCAAGCGCATCACCCGCCATAATGCCACGCATGACCTGGCCCCCGGCGCGCTGAAGCCCGAACTGGCGACGCTGCTGTGCCTGATCTCCAAGCCGCAAGCAACCGATGTCTTCCTCGATCCGTTCGCGGGCAGCGGCGCGCTCCCGATTGCGCGCGCGCGCTGGCCCTACAACATGATCTTCGCCTCGGACATCGACGAGGCGAAGATGGAAGCCTTGAAACAGCGTAGCCGAAGCGGTGAAGTCAAGATCCGCAAGAACAGCCCCTTCATCGCGCGCGCAGGTGTGGCGACCGCGCTGGAGCGGATCGAGGACGGGTTCATCGACACGGTGGTGACCGACCCGCCCTGGGGCCAGTTCGACACGGGTTTGAAGGATATCGAAGGCTTCTACCGCGCGGTGATGCGCGAGATGGTGCGGGTTGTGAAGCCCGGCGGCACCATCGTCATGCTGCTGGGCGACCGCGACCTGGCGGCGCAAATCGGCAAGGAATTCGCCTACGCGATTACGGAACAAGCGCGATTTGAAATCCTGGTGTCAGGCAAGAAAGCGATTGTCGTGAATTGGTCGAGACATAGCTGACTTACCCGGCGAGCGGCATTGGTGTGATCTTCAGCTTTTCGAACAGCGCCGTATCCCGGTCCTCGCCGGGGTTGGCCGCCGTCAGCAGCTTCGCGCCAAAGAAGATCGAGTTCGCACCGGCGAGGAAACACAAGGCTTGTCCCTCGTCGCTCAGCCCCTCGCGACCGGCCGAAAGGCGGACCATGGAGCGCGGCATGACGATGCGCGCGGCGGCAATCGTGCGCACCAGCTCCAGCGTGTCCAGCGTTTCGATCCCGTGCAGCCTCGTGCCCGCGATCTGCGTCAGCAGGTTGATCGGCACGCTTTCGGGGTGGCGGGGCAGGGTGGCGAGCGTCAGGATCATGCCCACGCGGTCGTCGCGCGTTTCCCCCATGCCGACGATGCCGCCGCAGCACACGGCGATCCCCGCCTCGCGCACATGCGCCAGCGTTTCCAGCCGGTCGGCGAAGCCGCGGGTGGTGATCACCTGCCCGTAATACCCTTCCGATGTATCGATATTGTGATTGTAGTAGTCGAGGCCGGCCTCCTTCAGGCGGCGGCTTTGCCCGGCCGTCAGCATCCCGAGCGTCACGCAGGTTTCCATGCCCAGCGCGTTGACGCCTTCCACCATCCGGCAGACCTGATCCAGCTCGTGGTTCTTGGGGTTGCGCCACGCCGCCCCCATGCAGTAGCGCGTCGCCCCGGCCGCGCGCGCCGCCGTGGCTTGCGCCATAACCTCCTCGAACTCCATCAGCTTCGTCGCCTTTAGCCCGGTCTGATGGTGGGCCGACTGTGGGCAGTAGGCGCAATCCTCGGGGCAACCGCCGGTCTTGATGGAAAGCAGGGTGGAAATCTGCACCTGATTGGGATCGAACACCGCGCGATGCACGCCCTGCGCCCTAAAGATCAGATCCGCAAACGGCAGGTCGAAGAGCGCCGCGATCTCAGGGCGCGTCCAGTCGTTGCGAGGCGTGGTGTCGAGCATGCGCGGGAGCATAGGCACCCAGGCGGAGCCGTCAAGAGCGGGCGGTCCCCGTTGACTTTCCCGAGCCGGGTGGCACGGTTGAGACGGCAAGCAGGAGGCGAACCGTGAAGCGACTATTCATCACCGCCACCGGCACTGGCGTCGGTAAAACCTTCGTGACCGCCGGCTTGGCGCATGCCGCTCGCACGGCAGGGCTAAAAGTCCGCGTCGCCAAGCCGGTCATCAGCGGCTTTACCGAAGACACGGTAACCGAAAGCGACACCGCCATCCTGCTGGACAGCGTCGGACTTCCCCTTACGCACGAGACGATCGCAGCCTGTTCGCCGTGGCGGTTTCAAGCGCCGCTGTCGCCGGACATGGCGGCGGCGCGGGAAGGACGATCCATCGATTTTGCAGCCGTGGCCGCGTGGTGCGTTGAGTGCAAGCGCGGTCCGGAAGATGTGGTGCTGATCGAAGGAGTCGGCGGAGTCATGGTGCCGCTGGACGAAAGCCGCACCATCCGAAATTTGATCGCCCAGCTTGAGATATCGGTCGTACTGGTCGCCGGCAGCTATCTCGGCACGCTCAGCCATACGCTGACGGCCTTGGAAGCGTTGCAGGGCTGCGATATCGCTGCCCTCGTGATCAGTGAGTCACCGGAAAGTCCTGTGCCGCTGGCCGAAACAGCTGCGACGCTGGCGCGGTTCACCCGGCATCCCATCGTACTTTTGCCGCGGCTAAACCATTGGCGCGACGCCGATCCCGTCACAATGCACACGCTTTTGGGCGGGTGAATGCAAGCCGACTACTTTTCAGCCGCTCGCTTATTGTACTCCGGCAGGAACTTCTGGTTGTAAGTATTGATCGTCGCCGCGCCCTCGGCCTGCGCGGTTTGGGCTTCTTGGGTCAGGCAGGCGACGTAGGCATTGGTGCCTGCGGCATATTTCTGCATCGACTGATCCAGCTTCTGGACCACAGCGGGATCAACCGTGCGGGGGTCCGGAAAGGCAGGCTTCGCGGGGCGTTCGCATCGTCCCGCGGCATGTGCCAGGACCGGCATCATCAGCAGGCAGATCATCAAGCTCAGGCGCAACGCAAATCCCATGGCGGTTCCCTAGTGGCGGAAGTGGCGCATCCCGGTGAAGACCATCGCGAGACCGCGCTCGTCGGCGGCGTCGATGATCTTCTGGTCGCGGATCGATCCGCCGGGCTGGATGATGGCCGTCGCACCCGCTTCCGCCGCGGCGATCAGGCCATCCTCGAAAGGAAAGAACGCGTCGGACGCCACAACCGATCCCCGCGTCAGCGGCGGCAGGGATAATTTCTCACCGGCTTCGGAGGCTTTCCATGCGGCAATGCGGGTAGAATCGACGCGGCTCATCTGCCCCGCGCCGATCCCGACCGTGGCACTATCCTTGGCGTACACGATGGCGTTCGACTTTACGTGCTTGCAGACACGGAAGGCGAATAGCAGGTCTTGCAGTTCCTGGTGCGTCGGCTTGCGTTTCGTGACCAGCTTCAGGTCCTCGGCGGAGATACGGCCCTCGTCGCGGTCCTGCACCAGGAACCCGCCCGCCAGCGACCGGACCACCGGCAGCGTCCCGCCGGGCTGCGGCAGTTCGCCGATCGAAAGGATGCGCAGCTTTTCCTTCTTTTGCAGGATTTCCATTGCGTCTTCGTCGATGCTGGGAGCGATCACTAGTTCGACGAACAGCTTGACGATCTCGCGGGCGGTGGCCGCATCCAGCGGCACATTGGCGGCAATCACGCCGCCGAAGGCGCTGACGGGATCGCAGGCAAGCGCGCGGGCATAGGCGGCGGACAGGCTGTCGGCCTCCGCCACGCCGCACGGGTTCGCGTGCTTGATGATGGCGATTGCGGGACCGTCGAACTCCGCCGCCAGCTCGATCGCCGCATCGGCGTCGTTCAGATTGTTGAAGCTTAGCGGCTTGCCGCTGTGCTGTACCGCCCGCGAAATGCCGGGCCGGTGACTTTGGTCGGCATAGAAGGCCGCGCGCTGATGCGGGTTCTCGCCATACACAAGGTCTTGCAGCTTGGTGCCCGCAAAGGTGATCCGGTCGGGCAGGGGCGTGTCCAGGGTTTTCGCGAACCAGGCGGCAATGCCCGCATCATAAAACGCGGTATGCGCGTAGGCGGCACCCGCCAGGCGGCGGCGCAGCGCGAAATCCAGGCCGCCCGCCTCCAGCGCCGCCAGGATCTCCGGGTACTGCCCCGGCTCGGTCGCGACGGCCACGAACTCATGGTTCTTGGCCGCCGAGCGGATCATCGCCGGGCCACCGATATCGATGTTCTCGATTACCACCTCGTCCGCCTCGCCGCGCGCCACGGTTTCGGCGAACGGGTACAGGTTCACCACGATCAGGTCGATCGGCACGATCTGGTGTTCCGCCATCGAGGCCGTGTGGCCTTCGTCGGAACGGCGGGCCAGAATGCCGCCATGTACGGCGGGATGCAAAGTTTTGACGCGGCCGTGCATCATCTCGGGAAACTTCGTCAGTTCCGAGACCTCGCGCACGGGAATGCCGGCCTCGGCGATGGCCTTGGCGGTGCCGCCGGTCGATACTAGTTCGACGCCCTGCGCGACGAGCCCCCTTGCAAGGTCGATCAGCCCGGTCTTGTTGGAAACGGAAAGAAGCGCCCGTAGGGGCTTGATCAGATCTGTCATGCGGTGCCGCCACTATCTTGGATGCGGCGAAGTCTTAACGGGGTTCGACCGAGCTGGCAATCTGCTGGACGCAGGCGGCCTGGCTCATCGATGCGTTTGTTTCGCAGTCCGGCTTGCCGCAGTGCTAGGTGCGTAGGTGGCTTTGGCTGGAGCCGGCGGATCGTCGGAAAAGCGCTGGGTGTCGAGCAGGAAATTGTTCATGCGGTCGTAGTTGATGTTGCCCAGGCCAATCAGTGCGGTGTTGAGCTTTGCCATGTCCAGCGCGTCTTTATCGGGATGGACAGCAATCATGGCTGCGCGTTTTCCCATATTTTGGAACGCCAGCTCCAATTTAGCGGCGTGACCTTCGCCAAACAGCACTGCAATGTGCTTTCCCTTCGTGGCGCTATCCTCGATCCCCTTGGCAAGTGCCGTATTGAAGGGCTGACTGATGCGGCTTTGGGCAAGGTCCGCAAGCAGGTCGTTCTGCTGCTTGCCGTATTTTTTATTGAATGTGTTCCTCAGCCGTTCCTGATCGGTACCCTTGGCCTGAATGATCTGTGTCAACTCGTCGACATGCGCTGCCTCGAAATCCATGAGCTTCGTTGCCTGTGGTGTAACGACCTGATCAGCGCAGATGAACTTGATTCCGCGACGGGCAATCGCCTGTACACCATCTGCCAAGATATCATACCATTTATCGGGACTGGAACCCTGCCAGAGCGGAACGTACCCTTCCAGCGTCAGCGTGTCCTTGAACTGCTGCCGCGTGCTCTTTCCTGCCGCCAGTTTATCCACCGCCCCCTGCAACTGGTTCGGCATTTCCACCGCAACGGTTCCGACATTCGCCTGCTGCATGGCGTTCAATATTTTTGGATCGCTAAGCAGGGCGTAAGTCTGGCGGTCCAGCGTGTGATTGCTGTCCCCAAGGATTGTGACATCATTATTCGTCATGATCGCCTGGAGACGGTCCAGGCCCTCGGGCAGGGCGTCCTGAACCGGCGCCGCCACGGGTCGCGGCTGTGCATGGGCGGCCGTGGACAATCCGCCAAGCGCGACGCCCAATCCTGCGAAGAGGGACTGTGCCCGCGAGGATCTCTTTTGAAGACGGAAACCTGATTCGATCATGCAGAACTATAGCTCAATCAGCCGCTTGTCACAAGAGAACTGTAGATCAGCAAGGATCGTTGTTTGGAGGAGAGGAGGTCATCTTTCGATCCAGCAGACGCAAGCTTTGTTCGCAAACCCATTGCCCGCCGTGCCCGCCTCGTATAGCCATCGAAAGGCATGGGATACTTCGCGCAGCAATTGATCAACGGCCTTACCCTGGGGTCGATCTATGGGTTGATCGCCATCGGCTATACGATGGTCTACGGCATCGTGCAGTTGATCAACTTCGCGCATGGCGAGATATACATGATCGGCGCGTTCGCCAGCCTGATCGGGTTCGCGCTGCTGGGCCTTGCGGGGCCGATGCCGCTCGCCGGATCGATCCTGCTGGTGCTGGTGTTCACAGTGGCCGTGACCTCGGCCTTCGGGCTTGCGGTCGAGCGCGTCGCCTACCGCCGGTTGCGCAATTCCACGCGGCTGGCACCCCTGATTTCGGCCATCGGCGTGTCGATCTTTCTGCAGAACTATGTGCAGATCACGCAAGGCGCGCGCATCAAGACGCTGCCGCCGCTGATCTCGGGTGCCATTAGCCTTGGCACCGACGCTTCCGGCTTCTCGGTCACGCTCAGCTACCTGCAGATGATGGTGATCGGCGTCACGGTTGTGCTGATGGGGGTCTTTACCTTCGTGATCACGCGCACCGACCTCGGCCGTTCGCAGCGCGCGACGGCGCAGGACCGCACCATGGCGAAACTGCTGGGCATCGATGTGGACCGCACCATCGCCATTACCTTCATGATGGGGGCTGCCTTGGCGGCAGTCGCGGGGCTGATGGCGGCGCTATTCTATGGCGTGATGGACTTCACGCTGGGATTTCTTGCCGGCATCAAGGCGTTTACGGCCGCGGTTCTGGGCGGCATCGGCTCGCTGCCGGGCGCCATGCTGGGCGGGCTGCTGCTGGGCATCATCGAGTCACTATGGTCGGCGTATCTGTCCGCCGAGTACCGCGACGTCGCTTCGTTTGCGATCATGATCGGCGTGCTGGTGGTGCGGCCTTCGGGCCTGCTTGGCAAACGGCAGGTTGAGAAGGTTTGATGCGCAACGGTTTCGCCGTGCTGGCCGTGGCAATCCTGGTCTTCGGTCCCTTTGCCGGATTGCGGCTGACGGAAAACGGTGGGCTGACAGTTCATTTGATCGAGGCGGCGCTATGTATCGCCGCGGCTCTGGGGCTGCGGTTTGGCGGGGCGATCGTCCAACTTATTCCGTCACGCCTGCGAAAGCGGAAGTTCGAATTGGTCAATCCGGGTTTCCGCCTGCGCGGACACGACAGGGTGAAGTGGATCGCGACCCTTCTAACGCTCGCGGCGCTGGTCCTGCCGCTGCTGCCGTTTACCGGTCGCCAGGGCGTCGACCTCGCGACCCTGATCCTGACCTACGCCACGCTGGCGGCGGCTTTGAACATCACCGTCGGCTATGCCGGGCTGCTCGATCTTGGCTTCATCGCGTTCTTCGCGATCGGGGCCTATACC
>CALMVH010000130.1:0-618 GCA_937873165.1 uncultured Rhodospirillales bacterium | reverse complement strand
GGGCGATTACTTCGCGATTGTCACCTTGGGATTTCTCCAGATCGTCGATACGTTGCTGGTCAACTGGTCGTGCCTGACCTCCGGCAGCCAAGGGATCAACGGCATCCCGCGCCCGACACTGTTCGGATTGGTCTCGTTCGCCGAGCAAGGGCAAGCCGGCATCGCATCCTATGCCGGGCTGGCGCACGTGCCCTTCAGCCCCATGCAGCGGATCGTGTTCCTGTATTACCTGACGCTGGCGCTTGCCATCGGGGTCAACCTGCTGTCCTCCCGCCTGCGGCGCCTGCCGCTGGGCCGCGCGTGGGAAGCGGTGCGCGAGGATGAAATCGCCGCCGCGTCCGTCGGTATCCGCCGGGCGCCCGTGAAGCTGGCGGCTTACGCGATCAGCGCCGCCATTGCAGGGGTTGCCGGGGGATTGTTTGCGGCGCGGCAGGGGTTTATCTCGCCCGAAAGCTTCACCTTCATGGACTCCGCCATCGTGCTTGCTATCGTGGTGCTGGGCGGGGCGGGTAACCGCATCGGCATCGTGATCGCTGCGATCATCGTGATCGGTGCGCCCGAACTGTTCCGGCAGTTTGCCGACTACCGCATGCTGGTATTCGGGGGCGCCATGGTCGC
>CALMVH010000129.1 GCA_937873165.1 uncultured Rhodospirillales bacterium | reverse complement strand
GCACTCCGCCAGGCAGTTGAAGAAGATAGAGCGATTAATCGACCAGTTCGGCTGCATCGTGCCCATACTGATCGGTGCAGCAGGAACGATCATAGCAGGACATCCTGCCATGCGCGAGATATACCGGGCGGATCTGCACAGTTTCGGGGTGGCGGCGTTCGACATTCTGAACCCAGGCACGACGTGGATGTCGAACTGGCACACAGTCCTGTTGGCGGCCAAGCTGCAGGAGTGTGTGGAGGGTCTCTGCCAGCGGCTGATCATCACTTTGCCACGGCGCCATCTGAAATCGCACTTTGCGTCCATTGTCCTGCCCGCCTTCATCCTCGGGCATAATCCCGCAGCGGGCATCATCTGCGTCAGCTACGCCCAGGATTTATCGGACAAGCTGGCCCGTGACTGCCGGAACCTGATGCAGTCTTCCCTGTACCAGGACATCTTCCCGACCCGCATCTCGTCGGAAAAATCGTCGGTATCGGAATTCGAGACGACAGGGCGGGGCTATCGCCTGGCGACCTCCATTGGAGGCGTCCTGACCGGCCGCGGAGCCGATTTCCTGGTCATCGACGACCCGATGAAGCCGTCCGACGCCTCCTCTGAAATCCGCCGACGAAGCGTGACCGAATGGTTCGACGGCACGCTGCTGAGCCGTCTGAACAGTAAGGACAGCGGATGCATCATTATCGTCATGCAGCGCGTGCATGAAGAGGATCTGGTTGGCCATGTCGTGGGCCGCGACGGGGACAGATGAGGGCAAGGGCGTGCTGTCGATCACCCTGGACGACAACCTGACACTCAGCACCTGGAACAACGTTGTTTCCGACGTCGGCTCGCAGACGCTGATCGAGCCTTCCTCGCCCCTCTTCGCCACAGCCTCTTCCCTGAAGGAAGGAGACGCTGTCGTGTTTTCCGGGACGTTCTTCCCCGACCAAACCGATTGCGTGCAAGAAAAGGGCCTGTCCCTCGAAGGCAGCATGACCGAGCCGGACTTCCTCTTCCGGTTTACGGCCATTTCTCCTCTTCGTTCTCTGCCAGGGCGATAGCCTCCCAGATCGATAGGCGGCGCTGGCCATGCCAGTCGAGGAACTGGATGGCCCAGCATGACCTCTGCCTGACGCAAATAGCCGATGATCTCTTCCGTCGAATACCGCTTCGCCGCCATCCAAACCTCCACAAATGAGCCCGGGCCATCGGCTCCAGACTCACTCTGAAACCGGACTCATTTATAGGGGGCGGGTCAATTACCGTCCCGTCAGTTACGGTGAAAATCCAAGCCTAACGCTTGTTTCGCGCTTACGCGGGGGGCGCCAACAGACTTGGGGAGTCAACCCGTTCGCAAAGCATTAACGGAAGCGAAACAACAGATGTCATCTGACGCTATCGATGGTCCATAGATTTACCGAAACCAGGAGCGTTTTTGGGCTGGCCAAACCCTGAGCCTAGGAGAACGCTGGGCATGCGAGGCGATGATGAGGCGGCGCTGGCCAAGGATATCGTTCGGCTGGCGTCGCAGGACTGCCACGCTTTGTCCGACTACATGGCATATCCTTGCGAGGATTTTGACTTAAATTTTCATGATTACTGTCAGAGTAGGTGCCAGACGCTTCTAACGAGTTTTTCATGCCGGACACTTTGGTTCAGCTTCTGGACAATCCCAGCGCCACCGGGCCGAAGATGCTGTTCGGCAACGGACAGGTCACACCCGATGCGCAGCCAGCGACCTATCCCGATCTGCCGGACATACCGGGCGCATTGTCGAACTGGCAACTGATCGAATGGAACAAATCGGAGTACATCGACCCCTCCGCCGACACCGTCGATGACCTCGCCAGCTACGATCCTCTATACGGGGACGCACTGTACTCTTGGGCCACGCCCGATGGTGAATCGTCGTTCAACGTATACCGGAATAGCGACCCGAACGCACCTTATGTATACCAGTTGCAGGAAAGCGGCGGTACCCTGACCGGTGGCGGCGGATCGAATATCTTCCTATCGGCACCGCTGAACACCAGCGTCAACTTCGTCCATCCCATTACCTACTCGATCGATGCGAGGGTCACGCAGGCTGATATCGCGTACGACACGCTGGCTGCGCAATCCACCGGCGCGGTCCTCGCCAGCGCCTTCACAGGCTTCGGTCTCTGGTTCAACCAGCCCGATACGGCGGAGTACAACGCGGCCCTGCCCTCCTTCCTGCTCTACATGCAGCTTGGCATCACCGGCTCCGATCAAACTCCGGGAGGCGGTTACCGAAGCGCCTCGCTGCTGCCTTACTGGACCAGCGGCAGCGCACAACTGACCTACGGGTTCAACCTGCCGGGCGATCCGCTGTTGCCGTTCGCGGCCACGGCCACGGCCACCGGCCCGGCGACGCTGACGTACAATCTGAACGACTACCTCGAAGACGCGTTGAAGCAGCCCTGGCCCGTCACCGACGGCAGCGGCAATCTGACTTGGCGCACACTGCCGGCCGTGACGCAGGATCTAAGCCTGTGGACCCTGGGAGGTCTCTATACGGGGCTTGAAACGGAAAATACGGATGATCGGCCCGGCTCGACGGACACTCAGCCGCAAGGCTCCGTTTCGCTGGCTGTCCAGCTTTCCAATCCATCGGTCATGCAGGATACGTCGCAAACATACTCGCCCGCGAACTTAGAAGATCCGGTTCGTCCCCTCGGCGGCGATCCCGTCGTCACGTCGTGGCCGGGCTCCATCCCGGATCCGGTTCCGCAATCCGGCGCAGTCGCTTCCAGCACGGTTTCGAGCGAAACATCGGGTCTGCAGGTACAAGCGCCGATCGGGAACTCCGCCGCTGCCGCAAGCGGACCGACCGAATTCGTGCTGCCATCCTCCGAGGGGCAAACGACGCCGCTTCACGAAACAATTTCCGGGTTCGAGACGGATGACGAACTCGCGCTGACGCAGGCGGATGCCGCCAGCGCCCGGATCTCGAACCTGGATTACGCCGATATCCTGTGGACCAATGGCAGCGCCTCTCCGTTCGTCTGGGACATGGACGGCGCATCCGTCACGGCGGGCGCTGTCATCGGCGCCGCGACGCCGGGATATCATGTTGCGGCGACAGGAGATTTCGACGGCGACGGGAATACGGACATCCTGTGGGCTGCGGACGCGGCCGGGGGCCCGGCCATCATGTGGCTGATGAACGGCCCGGATGTCGTCCAGGCGGCGCTCCTTCCGGGAGGCAGCCTGACGAAAGCCTGGACGGGCGACTTCAACGGCGACGGAAAGAGCGACATCCTGTGGAGTTCCGGGTCGAACGCGCCTGGCGTCGAAACCATGAATGGCACACAGATAGTATCTGTTGCGCTCGCCGGCGCTTCCACCCCGGGGTACCACGTCGCCGGGGTAGGGGACTTCGGCGGTGACGGGAGGTCCGACATCCTCTGGGCGCCCGACGCAGGCGGCGGACAGGCGATCATGTGGCTGATGGACGGTCCCAGGGTCACGCAGGCGGCATTCGTGTCCGGCGGCAGTTCGACCAAAGCGTGGGTTGGCGACTTCAACGGCGACGGCCGGAGCGACATACTCTGGGACATGGGATCGAACGCGCCTGTCCTGGAAACGATGGACGGCACCCAAGCGGTGTCGGTCGCCTTCGCCGGCGCCGCGATGCCGGGATATCAGATCGCCGGCGTCGGGGATTTCGATGGCGACGGGAAAGCCGACATTTTGTGGGGGTCGACGCTAGCCGGTGCGCACGATATCGTATGGCTGATGGACGGGGCGACTGTTA
>CALMVH010000128.1:6786-7868 GCA_937873165.1 uncultured Rhodospirillales bacterium | reverse complement strand
GGGATATCGCCTTCGAACACGCGACGTTCCGCTACCGCCCCGACGGTCCCGCCACGCTGTCCGACATCGACCTGTCGATCAAGGCAGGCCAGGTGGTGGGTATCGTCGGGCCTTCGGGATCGGGCAAGAGCACGCTGACCAAGCTGATCCAGCGCCTGTACATTCCTGAGCAAGGCCGCGTCAGCATCGACGGGGTGGATCTTCGGCAGGTGGATACCGACTGGCTGCGGCGGCAGGTGGGCGTCGTGCTGCAGGAAAACATGCTGTTCAACCGGTCGGTCCGCGACAACATCGCGCTGTCGAACCCGGCCATCGACATGCGGCGCATCATCGCCGCCGCCGAAATGGCCGGCGCGCACGATTTCATCCTGGAACTGCCGTATGGCTACGATACCGAGATCGGCGAGCGCGGCGCGACCCTGTCGGGCGGACAGCGCCAGCGCCTGGCGATCGCCCGCGCACTGGTCGCCAATCCGCGTATCCTGATCTTCGACGAGGCGACGAGCGCGCTGGATTACGAATCAGAACACATCATCCAGCAGAATATGGCGCGCATCGCGCAGGGACGGACGGTGGTGATCATCAGCCATCGCCTGAGCATCGTGCGCAACGCCGATCGCATCGTGACGATCGAGCGCGGCAAGCTGGTGGAGGATGGCACCCATGCCGAGTTGCTGGAACGGAACGGCCGCTACGCCAATCTGTGGCGCCTTCAGGGAGGCATGAATGTCTGACGTTCCGAGCGCGATCCCGCAAACGCCGAAGCGCCTGCGCCACGAGTACGAGTTCCTGCCAGCGGCGCTTGAGATTATCGAAACGCCGCCTTCGCCGGCGGGCCGTTGGCTGATGATGACCGTGATGGCGTTCATCGCCATCGCGACACTGTGGGCCTGCATCGGCAAGCTGGATATCATCGCGACCGCCGAAGGCCGCATCATCCCGACCGGCAAGGTCAAGATCGTGCAGCCGTTCGAAACCGGCGTGGTCAAATCCATTGCCGTGCACGACGGCGAGCATGTGCACGCGGGCGATGCCCTGATCGAACTCGATCCCACCATCGACCAGGCCGAGATGGGTCACGT
>CALMVH010000128.1:0-6776 GCA_937873165.1 uncultured Rhodospirillales bacterium | reverse complement strand
TGGATGTCGCCACCGCGCGCAGCCTGCTGACCGCGCAGCGGGCCGAACAGGCAGCGAAGCTCGACGGGCTGAACCGGCAGATCGAGGAAAAGCAGGCGGAAGCCGATGGCGCGCGCGCCACGATCGACAAAGGTCAGGCCGCCCTGCCGACGCTGCAAAAGCGCATGAGCATCCGCAAATATCTGTCGGACAACGAGTACGGATCGAAGCTGACCTATCTGGAAGCCGAACAAGCGTATACCGACCAGGCGCACGATATCGACGTCGCACGGCACAGGGTGGATGAGTCGACGGCCTCCATCGCCTCGCTGAAGCAGCAGCAGGATCAGGCCGCCGCCGAATTCCTGCACACCAACCTCGACAAGCTGTCGGAAGACGAAGCGAAGATCGGCTCCCTGTCGCAGGACCTCGACAAGGCCCGCCAGCGCACCATGCTGCAAACATTGCGCGCACCCGTCGATGGCACCGTGCAGCAGCTGGCAATCCATACGGTCGGCGGCGTGGTAACTCCCGCCCAGCAGTTGCTGACGGTCGTGCCGGACGATGCGAAGCTGGAGATCGAAGCCAGCCTGCCGAACCGCGACGTGGGTTTCGTGCACGCGGGCCAGAACGCCGAGGTCAAGGTTGAGGCCTTTACCTTTACGCGCTACGGCCTGCTGCACGGCAAGGTCATCGACCTCAGCCGCGATTCAGCTCCCGTGGACGACCGGCAGTCGCAGGGTGCCAATGGCGGCAATCCCCGCGACAGTTTCGATAACCCCGACGAAGCGCGCCAGTCGAAGCAGGCGGGTTACGTCGTGCGCGTATCCCTGGACCGGACCAGCATCGACACCGAGACAGGGTCGGAGACTTTGGGTCCCGGCATGGCGGTTACCGTCGAAATCCGGACCGGCCGCCGCCGGGTGATCGATTATCTGCTGTCACCCTTGAAACGGTACCGGCACGAAGGATTGACCGAGCGCTAATCCTTCCAGTCAGTGTGGTACTGGTTTAGAACACCGCAGAGATCGATAACCAAGGAGTCAACCGTTGGGCCAGTTCGTGCGAAAGATTTCCAGCCCCTACGTGGCGTTGCTTCCCGTGCTGCTGCTGGTCGGCATGCTCGTGGCCTTGGCCCTTTATTCGACGCGGGCGACTGAAACAGCCGAGTCATCGCTGGAACGCACGCACGCCATCATCGACAATCTGCAGCTGGAAATGCAAGGCGTGCTGAATGCGGAAACCGGTCAACGCGGCTATCTGCTGACGCGGAATGAAGACTACCTTGGGCATTATAACTCGGCCCGCACGGACATCGACGCCGCCACCAGCGCGTTGAAGACGTTGCTGCCCGGCGACGGAGAATCGGCCACACTGGTCCACTTGCAGGATCTGATCGATCAGAAGCTGACGGAACTGGCGCAAACGATCACCTATGCGAAGTCGGGACAGACCGACCTCGCGATCGGCCTCGTCAAGACCAACCTCGGTCACACCCTTATGCAGGACATCCGGTCGGCGGTTGGCGACATGCAGGGCACGGAACGGTCCTTGCTGGCGCAACGCCAGCAGGAAGCGCGCGCGTCCGCGAAGCAAGCGCGAAACGTTATATTCGGCGGGTGCGTCATCTCGATCGCAGGGGCGCTGATCTTCGTGTTCGCCCTGCGCCGTGACATGGGCCAACGTGCGAACACCGCCAGCGAACTGGAGCGCCTGAAGAACGAGGCGGAAAGCGCCAACCGTGCGAAATCAAACTTCCTTGCGACCATGAGCCACGAGATCCGGACGCCGATGAACGGCATTATCGGCATGAACGGGCTGTTGCTCGATACCGGTCTCGACGCCGAGCAGGAGCAGTACGCGCGCGGAGTCCAGACCTCGGCCGATCTCCTGCTGAAGGTCGTCAACGACATCCTGGATATTTCAAAGCTTGATGCCGAAAAGGTCGAGGTGGAAACCACTCCCTTCGACTTGCGTGATGTGGTCGAAGGAACGGTTGATTCGTTCGGCGTGCAGGCCCAGGAAAAACTCTTGGAGATTGCTTCGGTCATCGCCCCCGACGTTCCTGAATGGGCCCTAGGCGATCCCTTGAGGCTGAGGCAGATCCTGTCCAACCTGATTGGCAATGCGCTGAAGTTCACCTCCGCCGGGCAGGTCGGGATCGAGGTTACGGTTGCGGATGGCCTCGACATGCCGAAAAACGGCAGCCGTGTCGTGCGTTTCAGCGTTACCGATACAGGCGCTGGCATGACGCCAGAAACCTGCGCCAAGCTTTTCCAGAACTTCGTGCAGGCCGACAGCTCGGTGACGAGGCGGTATGGCGGCACGGGCCTTGGCCTAGCCATTTCGAAGCGGCTGGTCGGCCTGATGGGGGGTGAAATCGGGGTGACCAGCCAGTTGGGCCAGGGCAGCCAGTTCTGGTTCACGATCCCCTTGTCCGAAGCCGAACCGGTCGCGAAGCTGCGCAGCGCCAAGCCCGAAGTCCTGAAGGGCCTGAGAGTGCTTGTACTGGACGACACGCAGCTGAACCTACGCGCGATCGCCGGGCAATTGGAAAGCGCCGGCATGGAACCGCACACCCTGTCCAGCCCCGACGATTTGTTCGTGCAGATGCGCGGCGCCATCGCCCGTGGCCAGCCGTTCGACATCGTGATCCTCGACCAGAACATGCCGGATGTCAGCGGCGTGTACCTTGCGCGCCAGATACGCGCGGCACCCGACCTGCAACACGTCAAGCTGATCCTCGCGACATCGGCCGGGTTGCCCAACCCAAGCGACGAGGCGCGCCACGTGGGCTTCAACAAGTTCCTGGCAAAGCCCATCAACCGGTCGACCCTGATTGCGGGTATCTGCGACACCCTGGGCGAGCAGGCCTTTTCCCTGCGTGCCGAGGCCGGACGACCTTTGGTGGCACAAGGGGCTACCGGCCGTCATGCGCCGGCGCGCACCGTGCCGCTGGAGACCTATTCCGGTTCGCGCTATCGCATCCTGGTCGCCGAGGACAACGAGATCAATCAGCTGGTGATTACCAGCATGCTGAAGAACGCGGGGCATAACGTGACCCTGGCGGTCGATGGCCGCGAGGCAGTTCAGTTCGCGCTCGATCGCGACTTCGACCTGGTCTTGATGGACATCCAGATGCCCGAGCTCAGCGGCATGGAGGCGGCGAAGGAAATCCGCAAAGCGCCGGGGCCGCGCTCGCAGGTGCCCATCGTCGCGCTGACCGCGCATGTGATGGAGAACGTCAAGGAAGAGGTGATCGCGGCCGGCATGCAGGATCACCTTTCGAAGCCGATCAGCCGCAAGGACGTGGAGAACGCCATCGTCAAGTGGTCGATGAAGTCTACGCCCTTGTCGCTGGAAAGCCTGGAACGCGATCTCGACCTGTTGAACATGGAGGTTTTGCGCGAGCTGGAAGCAGCCGCAGGCCGGGACAATACTCACCAGATCATCACGATGTTCCTGACAGCTACCCCTAACGACATCAAGTCGCTGGGCAACAACATCACGGACGGCGACGGCGAAAGGCTGAAGCAGAAAGCGCACGCCATCAGCGGCGTCGCAGCCAACCTTGGCGCCATCGAAGTCAACCGCATCGCGCGCGACCTGGAGCGGTCTGCCCTGGATGGCGAGTTCGGGAAGGCAAAGGTGCTGGTCCAGCTTCTACAGATGCGCTTTCGTGAAACGGCCACATTGTTGCGCAAGTACGATGAGTCGATGACTCGTTAGTATAGGTATTTCCGGAGCACTAACTTTTTGCATCCGCGGCCGGTTGCTCGTAAAAGCCTTCCATGAACCGAGCCCTCCTGATGCTGGCAGCCGTGCTGGCTTCGACGCCTCTCATCGGTCACGCACAGACGTTCGAGCAGGCGCTGACCGAAACCTATGCCAGCAATCCCGAGCTGAACGCGGCGCGAGCGGCGCAGCGCGCGATAGACGAGCAGGTGCCGCAGGCGCTTGCCAACTGGCGGCCCACCATCAGTGCGACGGGTACAGCCAGCAACGAGTCGGTGTACACCCATCCGTCCGCGGTCGGGGCGGTCGATGCGCCCACTACCGGCAGCACCGGGCAAAACACACCGCAAGCGCTGATTCCGCCCGGCCACCAGAACCTGCGGCCTTACAGCTACGGCCTGCAGATCACGCAGCCGCTGTATCGCGGCGGGCGCACGGTTGCCGATACCAGCCGCGCCGAAAACACGGTTCTGGCGGGACAGGCGCAGCTCGCCACGGAGGAGGAAACTGTCTTCACCGATGCCGGAACCGCCTACCTGGACGTGGTGCGCGACCAGACCACGGTCGACCTGGAAGTCGCGAACGACCAAATCCTGAAGCACATCGCCGACGCGTTCCAGAACCGGCTGCATGTCGGGGAAATCACGCGCACCGATGTCGCGCAAGCACAGGCGCAGCGCGGCGGCAGTATCTCGACCCGTGTTCTGGCGCAAAGCCAGCTGGCGGCCAGCCGCGCCGCCTACCTGCGGTATGTCGGCACAATGCCGGGCAAGCTGGAACAGCCGCCCCTGCCCTACCCCATACCGGCCTCGCTCGATGAGTCGATCGACGATGCCGAGCTTGCCAACCCGCAGGTTTTGTCGGCGAAATATACCGAGGCTGCCGCCCGCGACTCCGTCGATCTCGCCCACGGCCAGGGTAATCCGGAACTGGACCTGATCGGACAGGCTGGACGCAACCGCGAGGGCTATACCGGATCGCCGCCGGTCGCGAATGGTACAATCGAGGCGCAGCTGAACATCCCGCTTTATACCGGCGGGCTGACCTCGTCGCAGGTACGGCAGGCCAAGCAGACCGCCAGCCAGCGATTGATCGAGATCGAAAGCGCCCGCAGGCAGGCTCACCAGCAGGCTATCCAAGCATGGCAGACGCTGGACGCCACTACACAGGCCGTCGCGTTCCAGCGCGAGGCGGTGCAAGCCGCGCAGCAGGCCTATACCGGCGCGCAACAGGAAGAACGCGTTGGAACCAAGACAACGCTGGATTTGCTGAGCACGGTTCAGGTCCTGCTATCCAGCCAGGTATCGCTGGTGCAGACCGAGCACGACCTTCGCGTTGCCAAGCTGGGCTTGCTTGCCGCCGTCGGCCGTCTGACCGCGCAAAGTCTGAATCTGCCGATCGACAGCTACGATCCCACGGCGAACTACAGGCAGGTTCACGACAGCTGGGGCGGAGAAAGCATCGAGCCCGACAAGCCCTAGGCAGTTCGCTCAATCGTTTCAGCAGGTTTATTTTGTCCGGGCCGAACCGCTGGCTTGATCTTGTGGGCGGCGGTAAGGATTGCCTCCTCCTCCCAGGATGATCTTGCGCAACAACTGCTAACCACCTTACGACCATAGCGCCGGTGCCGATCGCATATGAACGATGGGGAAAACCTGTCAGAGTTGTGCATCGCCGCACGAGCATAGTTCTTATTCGGCGCAAAGAGCGGCAGCGCCCCTGCGTTTCCCGTCTTTCAAAAATTCATTACCACTTGGTGAACAGCAACTTTCCAAAACGTTATCGCTAGAGAGCCGAATAATTGTCAAATAAAACTATATAGTATTTTATATATTTGCAACCGGTTTGCATTAACTATTCGATTACTTATTGGTTTCTCGGGCTTAACTGTAATTTAGTTCGCACCCCCGTAGTATCTGCCTATCGGAAGAACTCAGACAATCACCCACGACGCCGAAGAATAACGGCGCAGCGGGATCGGGGATGCATGTCCATGACAAGCGGATCGAATACTCCTGCGCTCGTAACGGTACAGGCAAAAAGCGCAACGACCTTTGTGGATGGCATCGGCATAAATACTCATGTCGATTTCAACTGGACAAGCTACAATAACTTCGCGGAAGTTGAGAATGCGCTGTCGTATATAGGCGTCACCACCGTACGTGACTCCATCGACAATCCCGCCGATCCCCAGAAGTTCACCGAACTGAATGCCGCGCTCGGCATCAAGTTCGATTTTTTCATATCCCCGGGCAGCGCAGGGTTCACGCAGCAACTTGAATGGCTGCAAAGCAACGCCTCGATCATTGCAGATCTTGAGGGCCCGAACGAGAGCGACAACTGGCCGCAAACCTATGACAACCTGACCGGCCTTGCCGCAACCGAGGCCGAACAACAGGCGCTCGAAGCCGCGCGGGCGCAGTATGCAAACCTTGCCGGCATACCCCTGATCCAGTCGAGCTTCGGTCAACTGGGCACGTTCGCCAACGTATCCGGCATCGGGTCCGATGCCACCTACGCCAACGCGCACGTCTATTTCGGGACTCACAATAATCCCGGAGATAACTCCTGGATCCAGACCGTGGAAGGATTGGCAAAGGGCATCACTCCCAGCGCGCCCTTGGTAGTGACCGAGACCGGCTACGAGACCATGGATACAAACTCCGCCGGCGTCGACGACACCGTGCAGGCAAAGTATGACCTTGACGATTTGTTCGACGAATGGCAGAGCGGCGCGACCGAGGTGGACCTCTATGAACTTGTCGATCAGGAAGCCGACCCGAGCAACCTGAACTCCGAATATCATTTCGGCGTCTTCAACGCAGATTTCACGCCAAAGCCGGCTGCCATCGCCCTGCACAATCTGATGTCGATCCTCAATTCCACAACTGGAGCGACGGGCCCATCGACACCCCAGACCCTCGCCTACAGCGTGACCAACCTGCCATCGACCGGCAACAGCGAACTGTTCCAGAAAACAGACGGCACGTTCGTGCTGGCGCTGTGGAACGACGTGCGGCTTGAGTCGGCCACCAGTGAAGCGGATATCACCGTACCCAACG
>CALMVH010000127.1 GCA_937873165.1 uncultured Rhodospirillales bacterium | reverse complement strand
AAGTCTGCAAATTCCTTTGTAGCTTTTGGCTTGATCATCTCAAACGGCAGAAAAGGAATTTCTTTTGAAATGTCGGTTTTGCGAAGCTGACCTGCCCACGGGTAGATGTCTTTGAAGATTTCGTTATGTGCAATCTGTACCTGCTTAAGACCGATCGTTTCTTGCCGGGACAATCGCTTCAGAGCTTCGGGAATCGTGACCGTTGTTATGCTATCCTCGAGATTGCGAAGCACAAAACTACTTACAATTCCAAATTTATTATCGAGAACTGGTTTCGCAACCTCCCGATCAGGAATACTGCGACTGTCATACCTCAGCCCAAACCGCCCGAGGAGATTTACCACTGGCGTGGTGCCAGATTTCGGGAAGCCTGATGTTTGGGAAGTGCTAGAGTTTGTTTGCATAGCTCTACATACTCTTTCTGGTTTATCTTTCCCGAAATATGAAGATCGATAACCCGCTGCATATCGGGCGATGGGCGTGAAGCGCCACTCAGCCGCACAGAAGCTTCAGCAAGCTCATGTTCCCTTCGTCGATCGGCAGCAGCAGCGCCCTCGTAAACGGCCGGACGCTGTTCATACTGACTTAGTCGGCTCTCGAAGATCGACCGAGCGGGTTTTTGAGCCATGGCGGTTTGCATACCTAATTACGACATAAAAAATTTGCCAAGTAAAGTTAACGCCGGATGCACCAACCAATTAAAACTCGATTCACTATGGAAAACGTCCCAGGACGCGACATTTTAGCGAACCGGCTACAATTATCAGATCCGGGCGCAGGCCGATAAAGATACCGTCCTGCGCATGGACGGCGAGGACAGCAGAAGTGGTCTTACCGGGGCGAGGTCGCCGATTTCCATCGACAGCCTTTTATCCAGCCGATCTTGCGGCAGGCCCATCGGAGTGGCCGCACCGTACACGAAATATCCCTGCCGTGGTCCGTTCACCGGCTCCGCGCAAATCATCAAGCGGCGGCGGTGGCGTCCGCCTGCCTTGAACAGGTTGGGCTTTTGGATCTGCTCCAGCTTCGCGGTCCATGCGTTCAGGTCGAACGGCATGATGATCAGGTTATCCAGGCGGTTCTTCGGCAGGGCCGGGATATCGAAGCATCGCGCCTTGATGTGTTCGACTGTCCAGCCGCCACGCAGGGTTCCCTGGCGCATCGAAGTCAGTTCGCGGTTCGACATCTCGAACGGCAAAGGCTCACGCGTGAAGGATCCTACGCGGCGGGAATCGGTGTTGCGGGGACAAACCACCGCCGACTCGAAATGCGCGGGATACGCCTTTGCCTGCCGTGCCAGCCAGGCGAGGTAGCGGGGCCGGTTGTCGAGGTAGTAGGCCGTGTCGCGTACATACGACTCACGCGACGAGGGGATGGCGGCCTCCACCACCAGCCGCATGCGGCGCGAGGTCGTGTTCAGGTGCTCGATCAGTTGAAGACTTGAGGTGCGAAGCAGTTCGTGCAGGCTTCCTTCCTTCGTCTGGCGGGTCTCGGCCATGTGATCGAGCGCGCTCTGCCCGAAGGCAATTCCTTGGAAGGCTTCCAGCCCCCGCTGCCCCAGCGTGTCGAGGCGGTTTCCCGCCGGAATATCGAGGCTAGGCAGGTTCTTTGGACGGCCGACAACGCGGCCCAGCATCCGGGTACACGGGCTGCGGGGCAGGTCCGCGATCACCTGCTGGATATGATACTGGTCGCCAAGACTGCTCATGCCGGGCAAATTTACAACTTAGCAGCTAAGATTGGAACCCTTTCAACCGGCTCCACGCATAGATAGTGATCGTGAACTCCGGCTCGTTGCCATGCGCCAAAGTGCTAACGGTGCTTTACTGGAGTCTTTCAAGCCGCGCGCATCATGTTGCGCAGCACGTATTGCAGGATGCCGCCGTTGCGATAGTACTCGACTTCGTCCAGCGTATCGATTCGGCAGGTCAGCGGTACGTGTTCCACGGTGCCGCCGGCGCGGTGGATCGCCAGGGTCACGTCCATGCGCGGGCGGATGTCGCCGGCGATCCCCTTAACGTCGAAGGTTTCGGTGCCGTCCAACTTCAGCGCCTTGCGGTCCATGCCCGCCTGGAACTGCAGCGGCAGCACGCCCATGCCGACGAGGTTGGAGCGGTGGATGCGCTCGAAACTTTCCGCCACGACCGCCTTGACGCCCAGCAGCCTCGTGCCCTTCGCGGCCCAGTCGCGGCTGGAACCTGTGCCGTATTCCTTGCCCGCGAACACGACCAAGGGCGTGTTTTCCGTCGCGTACATCATCGCGGCGGCGTAGATCGGCATCGTTTCGCCTGAAGGCATATAGCGCGTCACGCCGCCCTCGGTGCCGGGCGCCAGCTCGTTGCGCAGGCGGATGTTGGCGAAGGTGCCGCGCATCATCACCTCGTGATTGCCGCGCCGCGCGCCGTAGGAGTTGAAATCCACCGGCTTGACAGCGTGCTCCACCAGATATTCGCCCGCGGGGCCTGCCTTGCGGATGTCGCCCGCCGGGGAGATATGATCGGTGGTGACCGAGTCACCCAGGATCGCCAGCACGCGCGCGCCGGTGATATCGCCGACGGGCGGGGCATCCCCACCCATGCCGCCAAAGAACGGCGGCTGCTTGACGTAGGTGGAACCAGGTTCCCACCCGTAGGTGCGGCTATCGGCATTGGCGATCGCCCGCCAGGGTTCCGGACCTTCGAACACGTTGCCGTAGCGCGAGCGGAACATGTCGGCCGATAGGTGCAGTTCGATGGTCTCGCGGATCTCGGCGTTTGAGGGCCAGATGTCCTTCAGGTAAACCGGTTGACCGTCGCCGCCGATGCCGAGCGGGTCGGTCGTGATGTCGATCGTCATCGATCCCGCCAGCGCGTAGGCGACGACCAGCGGCGGGGATGCGAGGTAGTTCGCCTTGATGTGCGGCTGGATGCGGCCTTCGAAGTTACGGTTGCCGGACAGGACGGACGCGGCGACCAGCTGGCCTTCCTCGATGGCCGTGGAAACCGCTTCGGGCAGCGGTCCGGAATTGCCGATGCAGGTGGTGCAGCCGTATCCAACCAGATTGAAACCCAGCGCATCCAGCGGGTCTTGCAAGCCCGAAGCCCTCAGGTATTCAGTCACCACCTGGCTGCCCGGCGCCAGCGATGTCTTGACCCACGGCTTCGTTCGTAAACCCTCGGCCAGCGCCTTCTGCGCCAGCAACCCCGCCGCCACCAGTACGCTGGGGTTCGAGGTGTTGGTGCAGCTGGTGATCGCCGCCAGCACGATGCTGCCGTGTGCAGCTTGTAGTCTGCCCCCGCCACCGCGACTTCGGTCTTCAGCGCGTCGCCTTCGACGCCAAAGCTCTTCAACTCGTCGTGAAAGGCGGATGCCGCGCGCGACAGCAGCACACGGTCCTGCGGGCGGCGCGGACCGGCCAGCGACGGCTCGACGCTGCCGAGGTTCAGTTCCAGCACGTCGCTGAAGGCGGGGTCCGGCGTCGCCTCGTCGCGCCATAGGCCCTGCGCCCTTGCGTAAGCCTCCACCAGCCTAACCCGGTGCGGATCGCGGCCTGTAAAGTTCAGGTAGCGAATGGTTTCCTTGTCGATGGGGAAAAACCCACAGGTCGCGCCATATTCCGGGGCCATATTGGCGATGGTCGCGCGGTCGGCGAGGCCCAGCGAATCAAGACCGGGCCCGAAGAACTCGACGAACTTGTTGACCACGCCGCGCTTGCGCAAGGTCTGCGTGACCGTCAGCACCAGGTCGGTCGCGGTGGCGCCTTCCGGCAGCCTGCCGGTCAGGCGGAAGCCCACCACCTCCGGAATCAGCATCGATACCGGCTGCCCCAGCATCGCCGCCTCCGCCTCGATGCCGCCGACGCCCCAGCCCAGCACCGGCAGGCCGTTGACCATGGTCGTGTGGCTATCGGTGCCGACCAGCGTATCGGGATAGGCGATGTCCGCGCCGGTCTGGTCCGGTTCGACCCACACGGTCTGCGCCAGGTACTCCAGGTTCACCTGGTGGCAGATGCCGGTGCCGGGCGGCACGACGCGGAAATTGTCGAACGCGTTCTGGCCCCAGCGCAGGAAGGCGTAGCGTTCCAGGTTGCGCTCGAACTCGCGCGCGACGTTGTCCTGGAAGGCATGCGGGCTGCCGAACTCGTCCACCATCACCGAATGGTCGATCACCAGGTCGACGGCGCAAAGCGGGTTGATGCGGTCGGCCTCGCCGCCGAGATCCACCACCGCGTCGCGCATCGCGGCCAGGTCCGCGACCGCCGGCACGCCGGTAAAATCCTGCATCAGCACGCGTGCGGGACGATAGGCGATCTCACGCGTGCTGGAACGTGTCTCGCTCCACGCGACAAGCGCCTTTACGTCATCGGCCGTGACGGTGCGCCCATCCTCGAAGCGAAGCAGGTTTTCCAGCAATATCTTCAGCGAGAAGGGCAGGATCGACACGTCGCCAAACACGCCGGCGGCGGACAGGTCGAAGTAATCGTAGGCCTTGCCGTCGACGGTCAGGCTGCGCCGGGATTTTAACGTGTCGACACCGGTAACGGTCATGGCTAATCTCCCTCACGCATTCTTTTTCCCGCGAATCTAATCCTTTATGAGCCTTCAGGCAACCGTATCGCCCCGCCTACCCGCCAGCGCAGCTTCCGGTTTCCTGGCAGTTTCCGGTTTGGCCTGCGTGCGCGGCGAACGCATGGTTTTCACGGATCTTTCCTTTACGCTTGCGGCGGGGCACGCGCTGATCGTGCGCGGCCCGAACGGAGCCGGTAAATCCAGCCTGTTGCGAATGCTGGCCGGGTTGTTGCGTCCCGCCGCCGGAACCGTCGGATTGAATGGCACCGCGATGGCTGACGATGGCATTGCCTGGCGCCGCAACCTTGCGTGGCTGGGCCACCTCGATGCGCTGCGGACCACGGAAACGCCGCGCGAAACCTTGCGCTTCATAGCCAGACTGCATGGACGCACCGATTTTCAGACGGCCCTCACGGCACTGGACCTGGACAGTTTGGCAGACACGCCGATCCGTTTCCTGTCCGCCGGGCAAAAGCGCCGCGTGGCGCTGGCGGGCCTGGTCGCCAGCAACGTCCCGCTATGGCTGGCGGACGAGCCGACAACCGCGCTGGACGCCGATCATGCGGCCCTGTTCCAGGCCGTGCTCGGTCGGCATCTGGCGGCAGGAGGCCTCGCGGTGCTCTCGACCCACGAGACATTTCCGCCATCGGCGGAGTGTCATGAGCTAGAATTGGCTGCGGCATGATCCCGGCCCTGTTGGCCATCGTTCGACGCGAGGTAAGGCTGTCGCTGCGCGAGGGCTGGCAGGCTGCCACGGCGCTTCTGTTCTTCATCCTCGTCGTGATGCTGCTGGCCTTCGGCATCGGTCCCGATCCCGTGCTGTTGCGGCGCGTTGCGCCCGGCGCGCTGTGGACGGCGGCGCTGCTGTCCTGCCTGCTGTCGCTCGACCGGATTTTTGCCGCCGACCACTATGACGGTATGCTGGACCGGCTGCTGGCTAGTCCGGTGCCAGCCGAAGGCACCGCGCTGGCGAAGATGCTGGCGCACTGGCTGACAACTGGGCTGCCGCTGACGGTCTTTTCCCCCGCCGCGGGACTGCTGATGAATGTTCCGGCCGCCGTGATGCCGGTCATGGTGGCTTCGCTCGCGATCGGCACGCTGCTGCTGACCCTCGTCGGCGGCGCAATGGCGGCGCTGATGGCCGGATCGCGGCGTGGCGGGCTAACCATCGCGCTGTTGACCCTGCCGCTGTACGTGCCGGTCCTGATCTTTGGCGCAGGCGCGCTGGACAAGGCGCTGGCGGGAAAAGAAGCAGGACACGCGGTACTGTTCCTCGCCGCACTCCTGTGCGCCGCGCTGCCCCTTGCGCCGCTGGGTGCTGCGGCGGCCTTGCGCGAGTGACGCGCGCTTGAAGTCGCGAAGCCCATCTGCTACCAAATCCATGCGCACCCGTAGCTCAGCTGGATAGAGCGTTGCCCTCCGAAGGCAAAGGTCACAGATTCGAATTCTGTCGGGTGCACCAGTTACTTCAATGACTTATTTAGGTGCCGCCTGATCCCGAAAATTTTGGGTAAGCAGGAGGTAAGCACAATATAAACTTCATGCTATGCATCGTCTAAGGT
>CALMVH010000126.1 GCA_937873165.1 uncultured Rhodospirillales bacterium | reverse complement strand
TGTCAGTGTCGAGGATTTCTGGGACCGGCCGGGCATTCGTGCTTTGAATTTCATGTGCAGCCGGTGCGACGTATCAGTCAGGCCCGTCGCGGTGCCCACCGACGGCCAAAAGTTTTACCTGGTGAAAGCTCATTTTCGGCTTGCACAAGGGTTCGGCCACGCGAGCGATTGCGGTCAGGAGGATCAGGCCGCAATCAGAGCTCGAGCCCAGGCAGAGTCGGTCCTGGGCGGAGCGAACCCGTCCGTTCTCGTTGTTTCACGGCTGGAACTGCGCGCAGACGTCAAAACCGTTTCCGCTGCCATGCCCCGCTCTGCGCAGGTAGCCGGTGCCTTAGAACCGGACCTACGTGCGCCTTTGGCGGATGTTTTGACTGCCAGTCGCATCCGCAACGGGAAGGCATCGCGCATCAACCCGATTGTCGATCAGTACCTGAACTTTCCCCATGACCGTAGCCTGCCGCTCGAAGTGCCGGGTAAGAGCGGCACATACGAAACCGTTTTCTCGAAGTTACAATCCGTGTGGAACGGCGATCGCGCTCCTAGCGGCATTTTGTTTGCGAAAATCGGCCTCAAGCCGATATCGCGCACCTGGAACTCTCTCGCCGTTCCGCTTTGTGCCGGACAGGCAAACGAGTCCGGCACGGGACCATTCTGGAAGCGCCAGGTTCACCTTCGGATAAATACCGAGGGTTGGAAGGAACCTTCAAGGGACACTCTCTGGACGGAGATCGAGCAGGCGCAAAAAGCGGAGCGTGAAAGGGCGCCGGACCGGTCAGGCATGCTGTTCTTCATCGGTGAGCGCGACAGTCATAAACGCGAGCTATTCCACGCCGATGATCGTCGCCTAATCTGCGCGATGGTTGGAGCGTATCCTTCTGCAACTCAGTCACTTCGTCGCTAGCGAAGCCTTCTGCTCGTGGTCAGTGTGCTGCCACGGTTAATTGGGTTACGTATTACAACTTGTTGGATGTGCTACCGACGGCTATGGTAATCTCCTCTTGGAAGAATCCCGATGGTTGCAGCAGATCAAAACCGCAAGAATGTTCGCAACCTCTTGCTATACGCGCAGAAGATTCTGGAGATCGACGAACGGGTCATCACAGATCTTTCCAAGGACGCGGAAGTGTCCGTGTTCGAGCGGGACATCGCGGGCCTGGAAGGCGTCAGGTTTGATGCGCCCAATGACAGCTGGATCAGTATTGCCCGTTTGACAGAGACAGCACGTCCGGAAATGGATCCGGCGCTGGAGGGGTGGATCGAACATCAGCCGGGTGCCGCTCCCTTCGACCCGCCGAAGCTCCTCGACAAGCGTATCGTATCCCGCTCGCGCGAGGACATAGACCATCTGATCAAAGTCGGCATGATGTCGCCCGAAGACGTGCTCGATGGCGACGGTAAATCAAATTTGAAGTTGTGCTCGTGCATCCTGCGGCTCGAACGGTATCCCGAGCTTCAAGCGGTCTTCGACGCGTATATCGACGGACCCTGGAGAGAATGGGTGGCTCTGGAAAACTCCCGCCGCCGCAGCATCAAATTTTACAACGACAGCTATCAAATCCAGCAGCGCACATTGGCGATGGGCGACGATGTCCCGATCGAGTGCGTAATGGGCATCGGGATGGCGCGTTGGGATACGCCCCAGAGACGGATCAACATCCCTTTGATCGAGATTCCAGTCGAGCTCGAACTGGACGAGACCGATGGGACACTTTCAGTGCGGCCCCGCTCTCAGCCGCCACGCCTCATGCTTCGCGCGTTTGACCAGATACAGATCGACGCCGTAGGCCAGCTTGCGCGGGATGCGGAAGCGCAGCTGATGCGGCTTTATGATGATCCCGATCTCGGATTTTCTCCTTTCAAGCCTAACAGCTTCGCTCCTGTACTGCGCATGTGCGCAGCGCGGTTATCCAGCTCGGCAATTTACGAGGGCGACGTGCCAGCGGAAGAGCGGGTCAGCAAACCGGACGGCACGCTGCGCATTTCCCCGGACTGGGTCTTCTATGTGCGGCGCCGGTCGATCGGCGCTCGGCGGGAGGACATACGCAAGCTGGTCGAACGCGTCGATGCAGCCACAGACGAACAGGCTCTCCCGGCACCTGCGATTCAGTTGACGTCACAGGCGCATGATCGCGCTGTGGAAGAACCGCTCGTCGATCTATGGAATAGTTCTCTGACGCTGTCCGAAACACCTGATTTCAGGTCAAGTGAGCCGTCAGGCTCCCAATCCGGACTTCGAGGCGATGCCTCCAGCCCGGACGAAGCGTTTTTCTTTCCGCTGCCATACAACGAGAGCCAGATCGAGATTGCCCGGAGGCTTGCCGATAAGGATGTCAGTGGCGTGGTGGTGCAAGGGCCGCCGGGTACGGGCAAAACACATACGATCGCGAACATCGTTGCGCACTACATGGCGCGCGGCGGCCGTGTCCTAGTCACCGCGCGTTCGGCCGAGGCGCTTGTAGCCGTGCAGTCGAAGCTGCCACAATCCATCCGTGATCTCGCGATCGCCGTGGTGCATAGCGATCGCGAGGGTGCCCGACAGCTCGAAAACGCTGTGAACATTCTCTCAGGAGAGGTCAAACAGATCGATCTCCGTGCTTACAACCAGCGCAGGATCGACGCTGAGCAGCGTCTGGTGAAGGTTAGGGCCGAACTGGACCAGACCGACGAACAAATCAGGGCCTGCGCTGAAATCAATTTGCGCCCTGTCCGTCACGAAGGACGAGACGTACTGCCGATGGAGCTTGTTGCAAGCGTCGAGGCGGAACGCCCCCAGCACGCCTGGTTCCCGGACCGGCTTACGCCCGATGCGAAGTTTGATCCTCAATTTTCAACCGAGGATATGGAAAGAGCTTCAACGCTGCGTCGAACCCTGGGCAGGGATATTGCCTATCCCGCCAATCAGCTGCCCGATCCAAGTGATCTGCCGGACACGGCACAAGTTCTGTCCCTGCACGATGCCTTCATTCGGGAACAGGAACTATCAAACCAGTCCGACACCCGAGATATGTTGTTCCTCTCCTTCGCCAAGGCATCCGAGGAGCAGGCGCTGATCGCCGCCAAGTGGCTACAGGATTTCAGCGAGTGGCGGGCGGCAGTGCGCGAAAAAGACGAATGGCTCTACCAAGTTCATCTGCTGCTGGCTGGTGCCCGCGTTGAAGATAAAGCGGTAGTTGATCGGATCATCAGCCTTGTTCACGAATGGGCCAGGCTGGTTGAGGCATCCACCACGTTCCGGCTGCAGGGAATTGTTCTGCCTGTCAATGAACCCGACGATCCCCTTGTCGATGCCGCGCTCGACGCACTGTCGAAAGGCGAAAAGCCGTTCGGTCTGTTCTCCTTTGGAAAATCCGCAACGAAAGCTCACATCGAAAGTGTCCGGCTCGCCGGGCGTGCGCCACAGTCGGCCGAGCAATGGCACGTAATTGCAGACTACCGTGCATGGCAAGCGAACGCCGACGATTTCGCTGGAAGGTGGTCGGCGGCCGCTCGGGCCTTGCAGCTGGGTGAACTGCCCCGGCACGCTGAGGACGACGGCACGGAGCTATGCCGGTTGGGCAGGCTGGTGACGACTATGCTCTCGCTGCGCAAGGACGCAGCAGCGGTTACGGCCGCTGTGACCCTGCTCTTCCCGCAGGGCATCGATCCTAACCGTGTTGTGATCCACGGCGAAAACGCTCAGGTACTGCCCGCCCTCAAACTATACCTGGAGAAGCAGACCAATATCGAGGCGCATACGGAAGCACGAAGGCTGGAGACCCTTGCCGCCACGGGTGAACAGCCGTTTTACGCTGCCTTGGAAAATCTCTGTCGTGCGCTTCCCAGCCCTGTTGTGTCCGCACGGGAAATCGCCAGCGCCTGGGAAGAAATCGTTTCGGAAGCAAAGCGGTTGGATGCCCTTGTGCCTGCGAAGAAAGAACTGGAAGCCATTGCGCTGAAGGTTGCTGAGTCGGGTGCGCCCGTGTGGGCGGGTAAGTTGCTGCATCAGCCAGCGTCGGAGACCGATCCTCGGCTCAATGGCCGATGGGAGTCTGCCTGGCGCTGGGCGCGCGCCGCAGGCTTCGTCGATGGACTGCCGGGTCGGGGGACATTGGCCGTTTTTCGAGTCACCGGAAGGAACTGGAAGACGAGCAGAAACAGCTGCTGGGTGAGATCGTCCATATCCGCACCTTCATAGGGCTAAAGCAGAACATTACCGAACGGATTGCGGCCGCGCTGGCGCAGTTCGCCCTAAAGGTTCGCCAGTATGGCGCCGGCACTGGTGCCTCCGCCATGCGTCATCGACGTGCCATTCAGGAAGCGGCAACCAAGGCGGCGGAAGCGGTTCCATGCTGGATCCTGCCCGAATGGCGTGTTGCCGAACAACTGCCGGATACGCTGGGCTTCTTCGACCTCGTCATCATTGACGAGGCGAGCCAGTCCGACATCACGGCGCTGCCCGCCATCATGCGTGGCAAGAAGCTGTTGATCGTCGGCGATGACAAGCAGGTCTCTCCGACCTCGATTGGTCTGCAGGAGCGGGCAGTGATCGAACTGCGAGAGACGTACCTTCGTGATCTGCCGATCGCCAACTATCTCGATCCGACCACCTCAATTTATGATCTTGTCTCTATGACGTTCCCCGGCAGCACGATCCTGCTCAGGGAGCATCACCGTTGTGTCGAGCCGATCATCCGCTTCTCCAGCCGGTTCTACCCGAAGTCGCTGATCCCGCTGCGCGTGCCGACCCAGTCCGAACGGCTCGACCCACCGTTGATCGACGTCTATCTGCCGCATGGGGTCAGAAGCAGGAAGGAGTTCAACGAGGCGGAGGCCGGGTACATCGTTGACGAGATCGCACGGCTGGTGGAGGACCGCGCCTATGCGGGCCGCAGCATCGGCGTCATCTCGCTAATTGGTGACAAGCAGGCAAAGCTGATCCAGGAATTGCTGACGGAAAGGATCGGCACCGAGGCGATAGCCAAGCACCGGATCATGTGCGGCAACGCGGCGACGTTCCAGGGCCAGGAACGCGACATTATGTTCCTTTCGATGGTAGCCTGTCCGCAGACGGCGCGGGCTCAGACCGCACGTATGTTCGAGCAGCGCTTCAACGTCGCCATGTCACGGGCGCGCGACAGGATGTACCTGGTGCGATCGGTCGCTGCGGGACAACTGCCGCAGAACGACCTGAAGCTGGCGATCGTCGAGCATTTCGAGAATCCGATGGCAGGAGCGCCCGTGCCGCAGAGCACGAATGTGCTCGAACTATGCGACTCCGGCTTTGAGCGGGAAGTCGGCGAGCGCCTGTTGAACCGGGGCTATCGCGTCAAGCCGCAGGTGGAGGTGGGAGGGTATCGCATCGACTTTGTCGTCGAGGGGGACAACGACCGGCGTCTCGCCATTGAGCTGGACGGGGACAAATACCACGGGCCGGATCGTTGGCTAGAGGATGCCTATCGCCAGCGCGCGCTGGAGCGCATGGGATGGGTGTTCTGGCGCTGCTGGGGTTCCCACTGGTCCGCCAACCGCGAGGCATGCTTCGAGGATCTGCTGGACCACCTGCAGGCTATGGGAATCGAGCCCATCGGCGGCGATCTCAGCCCGTACGTCTACCCCGAGCACCGTG
>CALMVH010000125.1:2440-2913 GCA_937873165.1 uncultured Rhodospirillales bacterium | reverse complement strand
ACAGGATAGATTAACTCGCGGCGTGCAACGCTGCGGCAGTAACCGGACACCCTGTTTTACCGCGCTTTAACCATCAACGCGCACACTGCGGGTATGTCCACGCGAAGCTGCCGACCATGCGCGAGAACGAGAGCGGTTCCGTTCGCAGCCTTGCTAATGGCAACCCTCGCACTGGGCGCAAGCTTTCCCGCGCCGGCTCATGCCGCGCACCAGCACAAGCTGACAACCGTTCATATCGGCGCGGGCGATCACAAGGGGCTTAGCCGCCTGTCCATGAGCTGGCCGCTGCCGGTCGAGTACAAAATCGCCGAAGCGCCGGGTATTGTCACCATAACCTTCGATCATGGGGGCCATGCCGAACTCAGCGCGAACACCAAGCAGGTGCTGCGTAACGTCCAGTCGATCACGGCGGCCGACGACGACCAGCATCTCGTGGTGATGTTGACGGTCAAGCCCGGCAGCCATGTACGTGC
>CALMVH010000125.1:0-2430 GCA_937873165.1 uncultured Rhodospirillales bacterium | reverse complement strand
GACCTGATGGATGGCGACAGCGGCACCGGGGCGCCTGCCCCGCTGGACGCGACGGCAAGTTCTGGCCAGAAAACGGAGGTGGCCCAGCCTCCTGCCGGCACGGTGATCCATATCGCGCCCGCCGAACCGGTCAGCCTGGCGGCGTTCCGGCGGGGTCCATACCTTTGGATCGCGGCCGATGGCAAGCTGCCGGCGACCGCTCCATCGCTGGTGGGCCTCGAAGCCGGCACATTGGCGGAGCCCGCGCGCTTTGCCGGTGCAGGCGCGACCTATCTGCGCTACCGCATATCCGAGACCGACCATGTCAGCGCCAAACCGCAGGGTGGCGGATGGGACATCGTGCTGTTGCCGTACGCATCGAAGGACAAGGGTCTAGAAGTCGAGGGCCGCATTGCAACTGAACAAATCAGGGTTGCGGCAGCGGGCGCGACCAAGGTGCTGTCATTTCAGGATCCTGAACTCGGCGATACCATGAAGATCGGACCTTTGCCCGGCCCAGGTCAATTCGTCGATAGGGACCGGCATCTGCCCGAGGGCGATCTGATTGCGACCGCCGAAGGCGTGGTGTTTCTGGCAAAAGGCGCGCCGGTGATGGCCGCGGCATCGAACGCCGTGACCATCTCGAACCTGAACCTGTCGGGCGATATCGGCACCGCGCATGCGGCCCCGCCGCCCTTGTATGACTTCGCGGCCTGGCGCGCGGGCGGACCGGCCGAGATCGTGAAACGGCGCAAGGCCATCGAACACGCCGGTCTGGCGGACAGCGACGCCGGCACGCGCGGCACGGCGATCGACCTTGCGCATCTGTACCTGGCGAACGGTTTTGGCAACGAAGCGCTGGGCGCGCTGGACTTCGCGGCCATTGCCGATCCCAATCTGCCAAAGAGCATGGATTACTTGGCGCTGCACGGGGCGGCGAACGCATTGGCAGGGCGCGCGCCGGAGGCAGCGGCCGATTTTGCGACGGAGGGCCTGCGCGACAATCCCGAAGCCGCCCTGTGGCAGGCATTCGCCAACTTCGACGGAACCGCGAGCCAGAAGCAGCAGGCATTCGCGGTTCTGGCCTCTGGGGCCGACACGATCGACAAGTACCCGCCCGAACTCAGGCAGCGTTTCGGCCTCGCGCTTGCCGGGCTGGCGGTCGAAAAGAAAGACCCGGCGGCCATGAAGTCGGCGATGGACCTGTTAACGAAGGATGGCGTTCAGCCATCCTCCTTGGCAGCGGTCGCAACCCTGAAGGGTCAAATCGACGCCACGGGAGGCAAGCCGGACCAAGCCGGCAAGCACTTTGCGACCGCCGAGGGCAGGCACGACGATTACTGGAATGCGGAAGCCTTGTTGGCATCTGTGGAAGACGGCCTGGCCCGCAAGACAATGAGCAACAACGATGCCATCGAGGCGCTGGAACAGGTGCGCTTCGGCTGGAGAGGCGACGATCTCGAACTCAAGGTACTCGGCAAGCTCGGCGATCTGTACCTCGCCGAGGGCCGCTACAAGGAAGCGCTGGAAGCCTTGAGCGAACTGAAAACCCTGGCCCCTGACACGGCCTATGCAGCCGCTGCCCAGGACGGCATCCTACAGGCGGGCCGGCACGCCTTTGCGGCAGACAAGGAATCCTCGCTTGCGCCGCTGGATGCCCTCGACCTTTACTACACCCTGTCGGAGGCTCTACCCCCGCACACGATTCCGGACGACGACATCAAGGTTCTGTCCGACCGTCTGGCGGAGATCGGCGTGGTCGACAAGGCCGCGACCCTGCTGGAGCCGCAGATGAAGGATACGACGGATCCAGTGGCAAAGGCGCGCCTCGCCAACCGCATCGCGGCCTTGCGGCTTCTGGACGATCATGCCGATCAGGCGCTGTCGGCTTTAGAAACAGGCGCTCCTGCCGCCGACGCGAAACTGCCCGACATCCTGCGCACCGACCGCAAGCTGCTGGAAGCGCGCGCATTGTCCAAGAGCGGTCGCCCCGACGACGCACTGGCCGCACTCGACGGCGTCACCTCGCGCGAGGCCGATGCGTTGCGCACCGACATTGCCTGGTCGCAGCATGACTGGAAACTGAGTGCCGCCGCCCTGTCCCGGCTGGCGGGAGACCCGCCTGCCAGCGGCAAGCTGGACCCGCAGCAGGCCAGCATCGTGTTGAACGAAGCCGTGGCCCTGAGCCTCGACAACAATACAGCCGGCCTTGGCAAGTTGCGTCAGGCTTATCTTAACCCCATGTCGCACACCGACAAGTCGGGAGCCTTTGCGTTGCTGACCAGCAGCGGCAGCGACATGCGCGCGCCCAACGTCGACGCCGTGCGGGCCAGCGTCACCAGCCTGGATATCTTCGAGAATTTCCTTGGATCGTACCGGAAAGAACCGGGAAAAGCATAACAGTTCTGGAAACCGGCGATTGCATCATGTACTCTCCCGGCTCTTCATGGG
>CALMVH010000124.1:1968-2878 GCA_937873165.1 uncultured Rhodospirillales bacterium | reverse complement strand
CGGCGACGTATCCCGGCGGCAGGGTCCAGGCCAGTGAAGGCGGGATGCCGCTGTCGCCCGGATTTTGCCAGTACGTGTGCCAATCCGGGATAATGTCTTCGCTCACAGCGATGGCAACCGTGGCACCGGGCGCCGCGGCGCTGTCCTCGGCCACCAGCGTTACGCGCACGTGTTCAGTTTCCGCCGACGACCCGGCAAACGCCGTCCGGCAGATCAGGAGTGTTAGAACCAGGAGCGCGGCGCGCGAGAAACGCATGGCTTTTTGTGATCCGAAGCTGTTAATTTTAGTTGAACATTATCCGGTCAGCGCCATCCACTCCGCTTCCGTCAGGATGGTGAGCCCCAGTTCGCGGGCCTTGGACAATTTCGATCCCGCGTCCGCGCCGGCTACCACGTAATCGGTACGCGCGCTGACCGATCCCGCCACTTTGGCTCCCAGCGATTCGGCACGCGCCTTGGCTTCGCTGCGGGTGATCGTTTCCAGGCTGCCGGTGAAGACAACCGTCTTTCCGGCAATCGAGCTATCGCTCCGGGCCAGCGGTACGGCGTCCAGCACCGCGATCTCGGTCAGCAGATCGTCGATCAGGCGGGTGTTGTTCGGTTCGCCGAAGAAGTCCAGCAGGTCAGCCGCCACCGATGGCCCGATCTGCTCGATAGCCGTCAGGTCCTGGTATTCGGCGCTGGAACGATCATGTGCCGCCTCGACGGCCTGCCGAAACGCCGCCAGCGAAGTGTAGCGTTGCGCCAGCAGACGGGATGTCGCCTGCCCGACCTGCCGTATGCCCAGGGCATAGATGAAGCGATCAAGGCCAATGTTTCGCCGCGCTTCGATGGCGGCAAACAGGTTCTCGACCGATTTTGCGCCCCAGCCTTCCCATTCCTGCAGTTTCGGGGGGGGGGGGCGCCGGGG
>CALMVH010000124.1:0-1958 GCA_937873165.1 uncultured Rhodospirillales bacterium | reverse complement strand
GCCGGTGGTCAGCGCCGAGAACAGCACCGCGCGTGCGGTCGGCGAGGCGGAAAATATCGCCGGGCGTGGCGATCAGCCCATGCGCATGGAAATCGCGGATGGTCCGTTCGCCGAGGCCCTCGATATCGAAAGCATCGCGGCTGACGAAATGGCGCAGGCGCAGAGAGGCCTGGGCGTTGCAGATCAGGCCGCCCGTGCAGCGGCGGGCCACCTCGCCCTCCTCGCGCACCGCGGCACTGCCGCAGACGGGGCATTTTTCGGGAAACACGAACGGCGTCGCATGGGCGGGACGCTCCGCAAGCACGACGGACACGACCTGCGGGATCACGTCGCCGGCACGCTGGATCACCACCGTGTCGCCGACGCGCGTATCCTTGCGCGCCAGCTCGTCCTCGTTGTGCAGCGTCGCGCGGCTGACCACGACGCCGCCGACCGTGATCGGCTCCAGCTCCGCCACGGGCGTCAGCGTGCCCATGCGGCCGACCTGGATGGTGATGCCGTTCAGGACCGTGCGCGCCTGCTGCGCCGGAAACTTGTGCGCGATGGCCCAGCGCGGCGTGCGGCTGACGAAGCCCAGCCGGTCCTGCCAATCCAGCCGGTCCAGCTTGTAGACCACGCCGTCGATGTCGAAGGGCAAATGCGGCCGCTCGGCCTGGATACGCTCGTAGTACGCAAGCAGCGCGGCTTCGTCGCGGCAGAGTTCGACCGGGCGGTTCAGGGTGAAGCCCATGGCTTCCAGATGCCCGCGCAGTTCGGTCTGGGTCGTGCCCAGCGGTTCGGAGACTTCGCCCAGCGCGTACGCGAAGAAATTCACCGGGCGGTCGGCGGTGATTTTCGGGTCGAGCTGGCGCAGGCTGCCCGCCGCCGCGTTGCGCGGGTTCGCCAGCAGCACCTCGCCCTTCGCGGCGCGGCGCGCGTTCAGGTCGACGAAGGCGTGCCGCTCCATGTAGACCTCGCCCCGCACTTCCAGCACGCCGGGGAAGGGAGCCTTCAACGTCTGTGGGATGGTCGCGACCATCCGGGCGTTGCGCGTCACGTCCTCCCCCGTGGCGCCATCGCCGCGCGTCGCGGCGACGGTCAGCCGTCCGTGCTCGTAGCGCAGCGAGCACGACAGCCCGTCGATCTTGGGTTCGGCGACGAAGTCGAGTTCGGTCTCGGCGGACAACCCTAAAAAACGCCGGATGCGCAGGGTGAAGTCGTGCACATCCTCGCTGCTGAAGGCATTGTCCAGCGACAGCATCGGACGCACGTGCGTCACCTTGGCAAAGGCGCTCTGCGGCGTCGATCCCACCCGGTTCGAGGGGCTGTCCTCGCGCATCAGATGCGGGAAGCGCCGCTCGATCGCCTCGTTGCGCCGGAACAGCGCGTCGTATTCGGCGTCGCCGATCTCGGGCGCGTCGCGGTTATGGTAGAGGTCCGCATGATGCGCGATCTCTGCCGCCAGCGCTTCCAGCTCGGCGGGGGCTTCGTCCTCGGCCAACTGGTCGATGGGGATGGCGCGAGGAGTCATACTTTGACCCATTCGCGTGTTCGGCAGGCATTTACAGGCATCATTGCGAACGAAGCGCGGCAATCCATACCGGCGGAATGGATTGCCGTGTTGCTGCCGCTTCTCGCAATGAGGGTGATCAGCATGTCAAACCTTGCGACTTCATCCCGGCAATTTGCTCAAAAAAACAGTCGTTGTCATCCTTCATGAACACCAGATGCTCTGTTAACTAGCGGGTAATAACAACAGCTTATACGAGGATATGCATTACGTAGATCCTACTTTCGGCTCTTTTGTGGCGTATGCCTTGACGTTCATCGGAGTTTACCGAGCGGCCCGTATAAAGAAATGGATGATCTTTGCCCTGTTCATTGCTGGATTGGCATGTTTGCCATCTTTTTTGCTTATTATAAATCTTCGGTTCTTTCATCTTATATTCACAGATAATCTTAATTATTATATCTTGTTT
>CALMVH010000123.1:4955-8802 GCA_937873165.1 uncultured Rhodospirillales bacterium | reverse complement strand
CCCTATCTGTCAGAAAGGGTATTCTTTCTGTTCCTCATTGCCCATTGCGGCTTCATGGGCGGCAGCATAATGCTGCACGCATCGTGGCAACCCGCCATCGGGGCTTTCCTTGTTCCCGCTATCCTGATTGCTTTCATAGTCACGATTAGCCGCGGAACCGTTACAGAAATGACGGCGATGACGGTGGTGCCGATATTCTCCTTCGTACAATATTTCTACGGCTGCCGGATGCACCGCGTATTCGTAAGTTCCGTGTCTTCCGAGCTACTGAACAGGAAACTGGCAGACGAACTGGCCATGAGCAACTTGAGCCTCATGGAGGCGAATGAAACGGCCGTGCGTGCCAGCAAGGCAAAATCGGCATTCCTCGCAGGCATGAGCCACGAGATACGCACACCGCTGAACAGCATCATAGGCTTTTCCGAGCTGATGACGGGGGAAGTCCTGGGCAAGATGCAGAACGTCAAGTACCTGGAGTATGCGCACGACATCCAGGCTAGCGGCGCGCACCTGCTGGCGCTGATCAACGACGTGCTGGATCTTTCAAAGATCGAAGCGGGCAAGTTCAAGCTCGACATGGAAGTGCTGGACATTGTGCCGATTGCCAACGGCTGCATACGCTTGATGGCGGAGCGCGCGATGGAAGCCGGCGTCGAGCTGAAGCTGGAGAAGGAAGTCGCGGGATGCAAGATACTCGCCGACGAACGCCGGATGAAGCAGGTCATGCTGAACCTGGTGACTAATGCCATCAAGTTCACGCCCCAGGGTGGCAGCGTGGTGATCACGGCCTCCATCGCGAACGACCGCGCCCAGCTAAGCGTGGCCGATACCGGGATCGGCATGAGTTCCGAAGACATCCCGAAGGCCCTTGCGCCGTTCGAGCAGCTGGACAGCGCCCTGTCAAAATCGCGGCAGGGAACGGGGCTGGGATTGCCGCTGACCAAGAACCTGGTCGAACTGCATGATGGAACACTGACGATCGCGAGCGTTCCGGGTCACGGCACGACAGTTCTCGTCTCGCTGCCCATTCTCAAGATGAGCTCGGACAAACGCTAAAGGCGGACGTTGCCGCGGAAATTGACAACCGCAGGTCCGGTCATCAACACGTTTGCGGGTGTCCCTGACCACTCGATCATCAGATGTCCGAGTGCAAGCTCAACCCGTACAGTCCTGTCGCAAAAGTCACGCCGTATGGCCGCCACGGCTGCGGCGCACGCGGCGGTCCCGCAGGCCAGGGTTCGCCCGGCTCCTCTTTCCCAAACAGCCAATCGCAGGCTGGTTCGATCCAGCATCTGCGCAAACCCCACATTGACCCGCTGCGGAAACAGCGGATGATGTTCAATAGCCGCCCCGATTCCCGCCACATCCACCTGTTCGAGGACGTCGATGAACAAAGTGGCATGAGGATTCCCCATGCTGCAACAGGTGGCGTTGTAGGACGTGCCGGCGACGTCGATCAGAACTTCCGTCGTATCGGCGGCGCGGGCGAGCGGCACCTCCTGCCAGTCGAGACGAGGCTGTCCCATGTCGACGGTGATGCCGCCGGAGTGTCTTGACGCGCGCAGCAAACCGCTCGCGGTCTCGAAGTCGATGGTGTCGCTTGCAGACTCTTCCATCAAAAGCCATGCCACGCATCGGCTTCCATTCCCGCACGCGCCCGCCTCGCTGCCATCCGGATTGAAGAACCGGACAAGCGCCGCGCATCCGGAACGCAATGCCGGCTGGAGCAGCACGAGCTGGTCGCAGCCGATACCGGTAAAACGGTCTGCCAGACGAACGATATCCGTCCGGCTCAGCGGTGCCCTGCCCTCGCGGTTGTCGAACACCGCGAAGTCGTTGCCCAGCCCGTGCATCTTGACGAATTCTACAAGCTGGATCGCGGGATGCATGGTAGTACTACAAAGAGATTTGGTGCCCCTGGCCGGAGTCGAACCAGCACGCCCTCACAGGCAACAGATTTTGAGTCTGCCGCGTCTACCAATTCCGCCACAGAGGCACTACACCCTTCATAACTAAATTCCAGGCGAAGAGTCCATGCTGAAAAAACTATATGATCGCCTGATGAACATTGGACGCCAAGGCTATGCCGTTCCGGTGCTCGGGCTGGTCGCGTTCCTCGAAAGTTCGATCTTTCCGATCCCGCCCGATGCGTTCCTGATCCCGTTCGTGCTGGCGAACCGGCCGAAAACATGGCGGTTCGCCGCGACCGCGACGATCTTTTCCGTCCTGGGCGGCATGCTGGGCTACGCCATCGGGTTTTACTTCGCCGACACGGTGGGAGCCTGGATCCTGCATCTATATGGGTCGGGCTCGGCGCTGGCCGACTTCCAGGCGTGGTTCGCGAAATACGGAGTGTACGTGATCCTGATCAAGGGTCTGACGCCGATTCCCTACAAGCTGGTCACCATCGCGTCGGGCATTGCGCATTTCGATCTGTTTACCTTTGTCTGGTCCTCGATCGTGACGCGCGGGTTTCGTTTCTTCCTGCTGAGTTTTCTTGCGTGGAAGTTTGGACCCGCCGCGATGCCGGTGATCGAGCGCAACCTGTCACGGATCGCGATTGGCGTGCTGGCGCTGGCGATCCTGGGAGTCGGGATCGCCTATGCCATCCATCACTAGCCGGGGTGGCTGTTCCGTCCTCGCTGCCTTGTCGCTGGCAGCGCTCGGCTTTGCATTTGTCTCACAATACGGCTTTGGATACGCGCCGTGCGAACTGTGCGTCTTGCAGCGTCTCTGCCACGGCGCGGTTGTTCTAGTGGGAGCCGCCGCCCTGGCAAGCAGGCGGGAGCGGCCTGGCCTGATTTTTGAATGCGTAGGCGTCGCGTTGTGCCTTGCCGTATCGATCTTCCATATAGGCGTTGAAAGCCATTTCTGGGCGGGCAGCCGCGAATGCGTGGGCGATACTTCCGGCGGCAACGATCTCGCGGGCCTGACGAAGCAAATCCTCTCCGCGCCCGTGGTGCGTTGCGACGAGGTACGCTGGTCGTTCCTGGGATTGTCGATGGCGGTGTGGGACGCCATCTTGTGCCTTGCCATGCTGATCTTCGGTTTGGCGGCTTTGCGACGGAGACGATAATGCGTTACCTGCCTGGAGACCCATCGCCCGACAAGCGGGTGGAACGCACGATCCGTGTCGACCATGCGGGCGAGTACGGGGCGAAACGGATTTATGCGGGGCAGTTGGCCGTGCTGGGCAGCCGTGCCATCGGTTCCACGATCCAGCACATGGCCGACCAGGAGGAAGCGCACCTTGCCTGGTTCTCCGACGAGATCGTGCGCCGGCGCATGCGCCCGACCCTGCTCCATCCGGTCTGGCACGCCGCGGGTTACGCATTAGGGGCCGCTACCGCTCTCATGGGCGAGGATGCCGCCATGGCCTGCACTGCCGCTGTCGAGTCGGTGATCGATCAGCACTACGCCGACCAAGTAACGGCGCTGAGTAGCAGCGAGCCCGAACTATGCACCGCCATCGAACAGTTTCGCGCCGAGGAGGCCGAACACCACGATACAGCCCTCGAATCGGGGGCGGAGGACACGTTCGGTTACCCGGTGTTATCCGCCGCAATCAAGCTGGGCTGCCGCATCGCAATCAAAGCCGCCGAGCGGGTGTGAGCCGCTACCCTACGCCTCCAGCTCGGAGTCCCAGTACAGGAAGTCGCGCCAGCTGGTGTGCAGGTGGTTGGGCGGGAACGCCCGTCCGTGCTCCTGCAGCTCAAACGAGGTCGGCTGATAGGGTTTATGCAGCGGATGCATGCCGCATTGGTGCGAATAGTAGTTCCCCTTCAGCAGGTTGCAGCTTCCGCAGGCGGTTACCACGTTCAGCCACGACGTGCGTCCGCCCTTGGAC
>CALMVH010000123.1:0-4945 GCA_937873165.1 uncultured Rhodospirillales bacterium | reverse complement strand
GTCCACAGTACTGGCAGCAGAATCGGTCGCGCAGGAACACGTTGAAGCGCGTGAACGCCGGGTGGCGGCTGGTCACGATGTATTCCTTCAGTGCGATAACCGATGGCAGCTGCATCTCGAAGCTGGGGGATCGGACGACCCGGTCATAATGCGAGACGATGTTGACGCGTTCGAGGAACACGGCCTTGACCGCTTCGTGCCACGGCCAGATCGACAAGGGGAAGTAGCTGAGCGGTCGGAAATCCGCGTTCAGGACCAGAGCCGGAGACGACTGAAGGTGAGTCACGATGTACCGCCCCACTCATGCCAACTGAATTGAACTATGGCTAGCGGAAATTCGAAGCGGACACAACCGCCGCCTCTACCCGACTCGGCCAAAGGCAGGGAGAAGCGCATGCCCGTCGCGAAAGTCTCCCGCTATACGCCAAGGGACTATTGTACCGACGATCGACTCGGCGCGGGTGCAGGCCGGGGCCGACGACCCAGGAAGCCAAGTCCGGCCTGTATGCCCTGCGGATCGATGCTATGCCCCAGGCCCGGAATGGCAAGCGCTTCAACGGTAACACCATCGGCCTTCAACCGGCGGTTGGAGGCCGCCAGCATCTCGAATCCGACGACGCTGTCGGCCGTCCCATGCACCAGCAGGACCGGAGGCCGACTTACGACGGGTCCCGTGTCCAGGTAGGCGCCCGAGTATCCGACGATGCCGCCGAGGGTTCCGCTCCAGGCGAGACCAGCCGCCAGCGCCATCATCGTACCTTGGGAAAACCCGACGAGGTAGATATCTCGATCCTCAAGCTGCCACAGGGTTTGTTGCCGTTTCAGGTAGGCTGCAACGTATGGCATGGCTTGCTCGACGCCCGACTGAAGCGCTGAAGGTGACCTGTCCTGCAAGCCGAACCACTGCCGGCCATATCCTGCTTCACAAGGGAATGGCGCATCCGGCGCTGCAAAAGCGCAGTCAGGTAAAACAGGTTTAAGTGACTGGCCGATCGACAGAAGATCCGCACCATCGGCGCCGTAGCCGTGTAGAAAGATAACCAGCCGGTTCACCGTACCGCTGGAAGAGGTAATACTGCGATCGTTGAGGTTATCGAATGGGTCCATGCGGTTCATATAGTTCACACCTATGACGATCGTTACCCGCTTCGCCCCCAGCCCGACTGGTTTTTTGCACCTGGGCCACGCCTACTCGGCCCTTGTGGGGTTCGAGCAAGCAAGGCGGCATGGAGGGCGATTTTTGCTGCGCGTTGAGGATATCGACCCCGAACGCTGCCGGCCGGAGTTCGAAACGGCTTTCTACACCGATCTTGCCTGGCTGGGACTTGTGTGGGAACAGCCCGTCCGGCGTCAATCCGACCACCTTCAAGTTTACGAGGCCGTGTTGACCGGGCTAAGGCAGCGGGAGTTGATTTATCCCTGTTTCTGCTCCCGCAGGCAAATAGCGGACGCTCATGCCGCTCACCCCCCGGTCATTGAAAGCATCGACGGCCCTCGTTATCCCGGCACCTGCCGTCGCCTGTCCTGTGCCGAAGCCAACAGCCGGATGAACGAAGGGCAGGCTTTTGCATGGCGGCTTGACGTTGTGAAAGCGGCTTCCGGAACCGGTCCTTTGTCGTGGCACGACCGCAACGTGGGTTCGGTCCCGGTTCAGCATGATCGGATTGGGGATGTGATCCTGGGACGGCGGGATGTTCCCGCCAGCTATCACTTGAGCGTGGTTGTGGATGATGCGCTGCAGGGCGTGACGCTGGTGACGCGCGGCATGGATTTGTTCGGTGCAACCGCCGTGCACCGCCTGTTGCAAGCGCTGTTGGGCTATCCGACGCCCGACTATCTCCACCACCCGCTTGTTCTCGATCCCGTGACGGGCGCGAAGCTGTCGAAGCGTGATGGGTCTTTAAGTCTCAGGGCCATGCGGGACAGCGGTTCGGCTCCCGGCGAGATTCACAGTCAGCTCCCTCCCCTGTAACCAACGAAAAAGGCGCGGAGGATTTATCCTCCGCGCCTTCCGCGTGCTTACTGGCGTTGACTTAGAAGCCGTTGACTTCCAGAGGCGTCGAGCAATCGATCGGGCTGTCGGTGGTAACGCCTCGGATCTCGAGGTTTACCTTGAGGCAGTCGATCTGGTTCACTTGGTTCAGCACCGAGCTTGGGATCGCCGCCGCCAGGACTGCCTGGGTCGGAGAGGTTTCCGGCAGCGGTACCAGGTTACCCTGAGATCCGGCGTTGAACGGCGTCACGGCCTGCGGTGCCGTTGCTGCCGTGATCGGCGTCGGCGTGCCGCTCTGCGTCGGCGTAACCGGAGCCGCGACAACCGACAGGACACCCGGGGCGTAGGTCAGCGTGTAATTCTGCGCTCTGCCGTTGCTGGGATTGATCGGGTAGTTGCCGATCAGCGACGTCTGAGTGGCGGGCGAGTTGATCAGGAGATCCGTGACCACGCTGGACGTCTGCCCCAAAACCAGACCCTGGAAGCTGGCGGTGAACACCGGATTTGCCGAGCCCTGTTCCTTGCTGGTGTCATTAGCCGTGATCAGCAGCGAGGCGGGGTTGACCGTCAGGACCCCCGAGCCGTCCGTGATGGTGTAGTTCGGGGACGAGCCACCCGTGGCGGTGATGCCGTAGGTGCCGACGTTTGAACCACTGGTCGCCGGCGTGGTGTAACCCAGCCCCGTAACCACCGTACCCGTTTGGCCGTTCTGCAGACCCGTGTAGCCGTAGCTGACCGTCGGCGTGCCGCCGTAGGTCTGCGTGCCTGTCGGGGTGATCGTCAGAGGCGCCGGGGTAACGACCAGGTTACCAGCCGCATCCACGATCGTGTAGTTCTGCGCCGTACCGCCTGTCGCCGTGACACCGTAGGTCCCGACATTGGTCAGCGAAGTGACGCTGGTCTTGTAGCCGACCCCGCTTACCACCGAGCTCCCCGACTGGCCGTACTGCAGGCCGGCGTAGCTGTAGCTGACCGAAGGCGTGGTGTCGCCGTAGGTCTGCTGGCCATTGGCCGTGACCGTTAACTGAGCCTTGTTCACCGTGTAGGTGCCGGTGTTGGTGTTGAAGACCAGCTTGTAGTCCAGAAGCGCGTTGGCGTTGCTGGCGTTCAGCCCCAGGGTGCCCTGGTTGATCTGGTACGTACCGGCGTTCTGCGTGGCGTTGCTGGACAGCTGGCCGGAGATGACGTTGCTCGGCAGGTCGTAGCTTTCCAGAACGTCGCCCTGCGTGATGCTGGTCGCGTTGCCGGGTGCCAGGCCAGCCAGGGAGTAGGTCAGCGAGGCCGGAGCCGCCTGCCCATATGTCAGGTTGACGTTGTTGGCGTCCACCGTGATGATTTCTTGGCCGGCAATGCCGAAGCAGTTACCGCCTGCCCGCTCGTCGCAACCGTTCTGGTTGGCATTGTGGATGTAGGTCGTGCCCGTCAAGCCCGAGACCGAACCCGTGCCGCTTACCGCGACATTGGTCAGGGTCGCGTCGTGGCCATCGGCGATGCTGCCATAGTACGTCGCGCCGCTGCCCTTGTTTCCAGCCGTCCAGGCGCTGTTCCAGCCAACCAGGCCACCCACCGCGAAACCGTTGGTGCCGACGCTGACGGTGCCGTTGAAGGTACCGCTGTTCAGGACTGCCGAAGCGGCCGCGAACGAGCCCCTGCCATTGGTTGCATCGCTGCCGTTCAGGCCAGCGATACCGCCGACGACCGAAGCATTGTTACCAGCCATGACCGAGCCTCTGAAGGCGATGTCGGAAGCCGAAGCGCCCGCATCGTTCCAACCGAGACCACCACCGACATAGTTGGCGTTGTCGCCAACCGTCACGTTTGCCGTGGCCGATGCGTTCGAAACCTGCGCTCCCGTCGCGTTCTTGCCTACCGCGCCGCCCACTGCCATGGCGTTGCCGCCGGCCTGGATCGTACCATTATACGTGCCGCCGTTCAGCGTGGCGCCGTTCCAGCCGATCAGGCCGCCGATGTTCTGCACAGTGGCGCTGACAGCCTGGGCGATGTTCGCAAGGATGGTGCCCGAAGCCGTAGCGTTGGTGACCGTGCCGGCGTTGTTGCCGCCCACGAAGCCGCCGATGCTGATCGCGTTGGATGCGACGCTGATGTTCGACTGGGCCGTGCCGTTGCTGATGCTGCCATCATTCTCGCCGGCAAAGCCGCCGACGTTGTGATTGCCGTTTCCGCCAAGGATCGTCGAGACCGCCGAGCTGTCGACGATATGGCCAACGTTGATACCGGCGAACCCACCGATATCATAGCCGCCGCCGTTTACCGGACCTACGCCGCTGGTAACCGTGCCGCTGAACGCCGAGTTGGTCACAACACCGGCGCTCTCGTTGGCACCGACGAAGCCACCGACGTACTGCATGCCCGCGGCTGCGACGACGCTGGATGCCGTCGCCGCATCGTTGGTCAGCGTGCCGTAGTTCTGGCCGGCGAAACCGCCCATGCGGATCCCGCCGCCGTTGATCACCAGGCCCGAAGCGGTCGAGTCCACGATGGAAGCGAAGTTGCCGCCGACAAAGCCGCCGATCTCATCGCAACCCGCATTGACGGTGCCGCCGAAGCTGCTGCCGGACACCTGGCCGTAGTTGGCGCCGATCACGCCGCCAGCGAAGGAGGTGTTGCCGAAGACGTTGACCAGGCCGGTGACGCCCGCACCCTCGATGGTGCCAGAGTTCAGGCCGACCATGCCGCCGACCGAGCCGCTCATGCTGCCGGACTGGACGTTTGCCTGGACCTTGTCGTTGATCAGGTTACCCTGGTTGAAGCCGACCAAACCGCCGACATTCTGGCTGAAGTCACCCGAAACAACCGTGCTGACCAGCGATACGCCGCTGATCGTGCCGCTCTGTTCCCAGCCGATGTAGCCACCGACGTTGGTGGAGTATGCGCCGGTGTACACGCCCGGAGCGCCGGGACCTACGTCGCCCGAGACACTGCCGACGACAC
>CALMVH010000122.1 GCA_937873165.1 uncultured Rhodospirillales bacterium | reverse complement strand
CCATAATAGACGCCAGGACCAGTATACCAGTATTATACAATGCCAAAAGTTTCCCGAGCACCGCAGCCAGGCCAGTACCCCCGCCGGAATATGGGAACATTGTTGAGAGAAACTGTTCAGAAGTTGTATTTGCTGGCTCAGAGAACAAACCCTGAGCATGCGCCTTGTGCATTCCGAGATCGAGAGCAAGCGTTATGGTTGAACAAATACCGAATATAATCATCCCGACTACGCAGTAGAAAACCATCAGCTGACCGGCTTTTTCTCGCTTAAATTCTAGTCTGGTAGAGCCATCGACGATCATCTGCCAAATGGCTCCGGGGCCCTTGATTTCTCCCGTATTCGCTGGATGGTTACTATCAATCAAATTCGCCTGCGTAAACATCAGGCCGATCATACGTACAAAAATCGCGAACACATCTTTTAGGGGCGTTAAAAGTCCCTTGAACTGCGGCACCAAGGCATGTTTCAATACGTTTCTCGGCTTCAGATCGGCCTTCAGTTCGCGCTTGATGCCATCCATGTCCAACATGCGCCGTCTCCCCAAAGCTTTCAGCATATTACCGCGTTAAGGATTGCGCGGCAATTACAAAAGACTGTCTAAAATTTTATCTTTCACAGGTCATTTTACAAGGCCACCCGTTTGGAAAACGTAAATCACGCCGGAGTATGTTGTTACGCATACCTTCGTGTGTTATTCCAAGGGGATGCAGGCTGTCGATTATGTAGATCGCGAAGGGCGTGATGCCAGGTTCACAATGAGCGGCATTCTTTGGGAAATGCTGGTGGAAATCGCGGAAAGCCGCAGCGAAACCCCCGCCGATTTCTGCGCCCGCGTGGATGCGGCGCGAGGGACCGAAGATTTTGCGGGGACCTTCGAAACCGAGCTGTTCCGTTACTACAAGGCAAGACACCCTGCCACCTTCACCGGCATGAACGATGGCGACTGCGCCGATACGCGGTTCGACCATGGGCTGGATGGAGTCTCGAAGGACAGGTTGTTCGACTAGCCTCGGACGTTGCCCCACCTGCGGGCGGGCGGTAATATCGTTTCATGAACCAGCCTCTTCTGGCCCAAACAATCATCTCGTCGATGATCACGCCCGCTTTCCTAATACTGGGCGCGGCAAACCTGGCCAACATCGCCTTGTCACGCCTGGGGCGGTCCGTTGACCGCGCCCGCAAGCTGATCGAAGTAGCCGAAGACAAACCCGGCCGCCTGCCCACGCCAACGCTGGATGCGTGGCTGGCCCGCTACCGCCACCGGGCGCTGCTGGCGGAAAAGGCAGTGCTGGCCTTTTTTGCGGGGGTCGGTATTTTCGTCAGTGCGTGCCTGCTGATTGCCGTCGACCACTACCTGGATGGCAGGGTCACGTGGCTGCCGGTCGGCATGACCATCCTCGGCATGCTGGTGATGCTGACAGGTGCGATAATCCTGGCGCAGGAATGCCGGATCGCGCGCATCCAGATCCACGAGGAGATCCGCCTGCGGATCGTGACAAGCTGATGACTGCGGTGTATCTGGACGCCGATGCCTGCCCCGTTCGCGAGGAAGTCTACCGTGTTGTCGAGCGGACGGGTGTCGACCTGCTGATTGTGCACAATGGATCGCGGCCGATCCGTCCACCACAGGCATCGAACGTGCGCCTGGTTATCGTGGACGGTTCGATGGATGCCGCCGACAATTGGATCGCAGAGCGGATCGGGCCGGGCGATCTGTGCGTAACAGCCGATATCCCCCTGGCCGCGCGGTGCCTGAAGCAGGGCGCACGCGCCTTGTCCCATAACGGCCACATCTGGACCGCCGACAATATCGGGGGCGCGCTGGCCGGCCGGGAACTGTCGCGCCACCTTCGTGAACTCGGCCATACAGGAGGCGCTCCGCCGTTCGGCCCCGCCGACCGGTCGCGGTTCCTCGGCGCGCTTGACGGCGTGATTGCCGCGGCACGAAAGCAGTCGCCCGCCAGGCCGGGCTAGCGTACGGGCGCGCCGACCTGGGAGCTGTCGGCTCCGCTGATCATGCCTTGTATGCGTGCGGCCAGTTCATCCATCGCAAAAGGCTTGGTCAGGATCTCCATGCCGGGCTCCATCGAACCGAGCCCGGCGGTGGAACCTTCCGCAAAACCCGTGATGAACAAAACCTTCAAGCCCGGCCGGCGAGAGCGGGCGTGATCGGCCAGCTGACGGCCGTTCATGCCACCCGGCAACCCGACATCGGTCACCAGAAGAT
>CALMVH010000121.1 GCA_937873165.1 uncultured Rhodospirillales bacterium | reverse complement strand
TCGGCCTCGTCGATCTGGCGCAGAGCGGAGTCCTCGCCCGTCTCCGGCAGCTTGATTTCGATGTTGTTGCTCAGGCGCAGGTCCCATCGCCGGTCACCAACCCTTATATAGGCCGAAACCCGCTTCGCCAAAGCCGGAAATGCGGCCACGTCGTCCAGTACTGTCGAGGCGCCGCGGGCCGCGTCCTCGCCTACGACCATGGGCAGGCTGCCGTAGTCGGCGATCTGGTTGCTGCCCAGCACAATGCCGTCATGATCGATCAGCACCATCTTGCCGCCATGCTGCCAGATCGCCATGGGCGCGCGTTCCACCAGCCGGATGGTGATGGTGCCCGGCAGGCGCCGCTCCACCTCCGCCGACGAGACGCGGGGCAGTTGCTCCAGGGCGGCACGGGCGCGGGCGGGATCGAAGGCCAGGGTCGGATCGCCACGATGCACGCCTAGGGCTGCCAGCACATCTTCGGAGGATGTGAACTCCCGCCCGTCCAGCGCCACGTCGGTGATGCGAAAGCCAAGACTTGCCGTGGTGGCATAGAAGCGCTGCTCGATGGAGCCATCGAAACGGTCGAGCCATCCGGCGCAATAAGCCCCGATAAGGGAAAGCATGATGCCGAGGATCGCGCACCGCGCCATCAGGCGGCGTAGTTTGATCGCGCGCTTGCGAGCTTGGGGACGCGGAACAGGGCTTCTGAACGGGGTCGGGCCGTTTTTCACCCGTGGCATTGCGCCCCCTCTACCAGCCAGGTGGCGAGATCGGCGAAGGACATGCCCAGGTAAGCCGCTTGCTCCGGCACCAGGGAGAGGGGCGTGAAGCCCGGCTGGGTGTTGATTTCCAGGAAGAACAGGCCGCTCGTACCGGGCAGGGTATCGTCCCATCGGAAATCGCTTCGGCTCACGCCGCTGCATCCCAAAGTCTCGTGCGCCAGTACCGCCAGCCGCATCGCCTCGTCGGCGATTTTCTCGGGTACGCGCGCCGGCACGTCGTGGACAGCCCGGCCCGCGACGTATTTGTTGTCGTAGTCGTAAAATCCTTCCAGGGGACGGATTTCCGTGACAGCCATCGCTTTTGCCGCATGACCGGACATGCCGCGCACGCCTACTGTCAATTCGTGACCGGGGATGTAGCGTTCGATCAGCAGGCGCGTGTCGGGCTGCCAATCCTCTGTAAAAGACCAGCTGTCGCCCGGATGGACGATGTGCACGCCAACGCTCGATCCCTCGGCGGCAGGCTTCACCACATAGGGCGCGGGGAACGGAACGCCTGTCCCGTCGAGGCTCCCGGCCATGATGACCACCCCTTCGGGACTGGCAATGCCGACCGTCTGCAACAGGCGCTTCGTGGCAGGCTTGTCCATGGCGATCGAGGACGCGCGCACGCCTGATTGCGTGTAGGGAATTCGCAGCATTTCGAGCACGCCCTGGATGCAGCCATCCTCGCCTCCACGCCCGTGCAGGGCATTGAACACGACATCGGGCGGCGGCGTCAGCGCTTCCAGAAGCGCAAGCAGGTCGTGCGTGACGTCTATGCGGGTTACGCAATACCCGGCTTCCTCCAGCGCCTGCGCACAGGCTTCGCCGCTGACCAGCGAGACCGGGCGTTCGGCGGACCAGCCGCCCATCAGGACGGCGACTGTCTTGGCGGCCGCGTTCACAAGGCTACTCCCACGCGTTTGATTTCCCAGCGCAGATCGATGCCGCTGATGTGGAGCACACGGCGGCGCACGTCTTCCCCCAGTGTTTCCAGATCGTGCGCCGTGGCCGTGCCGTTGTTTAGCAGGAAATTGCAATGTTTGGGCGAGACCTGCGCCCCGCCCTTGGTCAGGCCCCGGCATCCTGCCTGGTCGATCAACTGCCACGCCTTCAGGCCTGGCGGATTGGCAAAGGTCGATCCGCCGGTACGGGCGCGGATGGGTTGGCTATCGGCCCGGGCGGTTTCGATTGCTGCCATCGCGCGGGCGATCTCATCGGCATCGCCAGCGCTCGCCTTGAAGGCCGCCGATAGTACAATGCTGTTCGGCGACAGGTCGGAGTGACGGTAGGACAAGCCAATTTGCTCGCGCGGCAGCGTTTCCGCCGTGCCGTCGCGTCGCATGATGTCCGCTTCAATCAGCACGGCTGCGACTTCGCCGCCATAGGCACCGGCGTTCATGGCGACAGCGCCGCCGATGGTGCCGGGAATGCCGCTCAGGAACTCCAGTCCCCCGATGCCGGCCTGCTGCGCGGCTGCCGACACAGTGCCGTCCAGGGCGCCCGCACCGGCCCGCAGCGTATCGCCCGCCGCCTCGACCTGCGCGAACGATCCACCGAGGCGGATAACGACGCCCGGTACGCCGCCATCCCGCACCAGCAGGTTCGACGCGACGCCCATGATGGTAACAAGCACATCCGCTGGGCAGGCTGCCAGGAACGACGCCAAATCTTCGCGGTCGGCGGGACGGAACAGCACTTCCGCCGGTCCGCCCACGCGAAACCAGGTATGTGGCGCCAGCGGCGCGTTGGCGGTCAGGCGCCCGCGAACCTGCGGCAGCCTGTCGATCAGATGGGGCATGGCGCGCGGCGCGGCGCTCATCCGCCGCCCCGTGCGTCCAGCCGCCCCAACTCGTCCGGCAGGGTATTGGCCCAGGCGGTGATGTTGCCCGCGCCGAGGCAGACGACGTAATCGCCGGGTTGAGCCTCGACCGCGATCAGTTCGGCCAAGTCAGCCGGATCTTCCAGCGCCAGCACGTGCCGGTGGCCGTGGCTGCGCAGCCCGTCGACCAGCGCGTCGCGCGTCGCGCCGACAATAGGAGCTTCTCCGGCCGCGTAGACATGCGCGACGATCACCGCATCGGCATCGTTGAAGGCGGTGCAGAAATCGTCGAACAGGCTCGCCAGACGCGAATACCGGTGAGGCTGGACGACTGCCACGATGCGCGCACCCGGCTGATTCGACACGGCCAGACGGGCGGCTTTCAGGACCGCCATGATCTCGACCGGATGATGCCCATAATCGTCGATGATCGTGACGCCGTTCCACGTGCCGGTCCTGGTGAAGCGCCGCTTGACGCCCGTGAACGAGGCGATGCCTTCGCGGATCACCGCGTCGTCGAGAGCCAGCTCGTGTCCGATGGCAATCGCCGCCAAAGCGTTCTGGACATTGTGAAGGCCCAGTACATTCAGCCGCATGTCCGGCACCGTGCGGCTATCCCCCGACTTGCGGCTGGAGATAACGACGTTGAAGCGCGAGCCATCCGCCCCGGCTTCCACTTCAACCGCGCGAATGTCCGCCTGCGGGCTGAACCCGTAGGTCACGATGCGCCGGTCGGAAATGCGCGGGATCAGCGCCTGCACCTCGGGATGGTCGACGCACAGTACGGCAAAACCGTAGAACGGCACGCTTTCCACGAAGCGCGTGAACGCCGCGCGCAAACCGTCAAAGCTGTGGAAATGATCCAGGTGTTCCGGATCGATGTTGGTCACGACCGCTACCGTCGCGGGCAGTTTCAGAAAGCTGCCGTCGCTCTCGTCGGCTTCGGCCACCATCCACTCGCCCGCGCCCAGCCGCGTGTTGGTGCCGTAGGCGTTGACGATGCCGCCGTTGATCACAGTGGGGTCGAGGCCCGCTTTCTCCAGCAGCGCGCCTACCATGGAGGTTGTGGTGGTCTTGCCGTGCGTTCCGCCGACCGCGATGGATGATTTCAGCCGCATCAGCTCGCCCAGCATCTCCGCCCGCCGCACCACGGGCAGCAGCGCCGCGCGGGCGGCGGCAACCTCTGGATTGTCCGGCCGCACGGCGGACGAGGTGACGATCACGCTGGCATCGCCCAGGTTGGCGGCGTCGTGGCCGATGGAGATCGCGATGCCGAGGTCGCGCAGGCGCTTGACGTTGCCGCTCTCCGCCACGTCGGAACCCTGCACGGCATATCCGAGGTTATGCAGCACTTCGGCAATGCCGCTCATGCCGATGCCGCCTATGCCGACAAAGTGGATTGTGCCCACGGTCGCGGGCAGGGACCTCATCATGCGGCGGTTTCCGGATGATTGTGATGGCTCTCGATCCCTTCCGCGTCCAGGCGATTGCCCTCGATAACGTCGGCGACCAGATCAGCCAGGTTTTCCGCGGCTTGGGGCTTGCCGGCATCGCGCGCGGCCTCGGCCATGTGCAGCAGCCGGGCAGGATCGGTCAGCAGCGATTCGAGCCGGGTCGCGAGATAAGGCGCGGTAAAGGAGGGTTGCTTGACCATCACGGCCGCTCCGGCGGTTTCCATCGCCCAGGCGTTGGAAGTCTGCTCGTCGCTAAGCGAATGCGGCAGCGGCACGAAGATCGATGGTACGCCCGCCATGGCATTCTCGATAACGGTGGAAGCGCCGGACCGTCCGATGGCGAGATGCGCACGACCCAGCCGGTCCGGCAGGTCGGAAAAGAAGCTGGCCGTTTCGGCGGTAATACCCATGCTGCGGTAACGTTCGGCCACGCGTTCCAGATCCTCGGCACGGCATTGCTGCGAAACGAGCAAGCGCAGGCGCAGCGGGTCGGGCAGCAGGGCAATGGCATCCGGCACGACGGTCGAGAAGATCGTGGCACCCTGGCTGCCGCCGGTGACCAGCAGCCGGATTTCACCGTCGCCCTCCGGCACCCTGTAAGGCTTGGTGCGCAGGGCTTCGAACGCGGAATGCACCGGGTGCCCGACATAAACCGCTTTCGCCGGCTTCAGGTCCTGCACGTGCGGAAACGATGTGGCAATGCACTCTGCCAGCAGGGCAAGGGCGCGGTTGGCGCGGCCGGGTATCGTGTTCTGTTCATGGATAAGGGTGGGTATGCCCATCAGCTGCGCCGCCATCATCGCTGGAAACGAAGGGTAGCCGCCGAATCCTACGACCAGAGCGGGCGACAGTTGCCTCAGTTGTCCTACCGCATGGAAAGTCGCGGTCGCCATCGCCAGTCCGGCACGCATCTTGACCGTGGGTGATTTACCGCTCCGGCGCAAATGCAGGGGCATCAGGCGGATATCGGGATGCTTTTCCGCAAACTCGGTTCCGCGCGCGTCGGTGAACAGCGCCACGGCGTAACCACGCGACAACAGGGCGCGGGATAGCGCCTCGGCGGGAAACAGATGTCCGCCCGTGCCGCCGCTGCTGAGCGCAATAAGGGGGGAATGGATCATCTGGCAAGTCCCTGGAAAACGTTTCGCTGCTCGTGCGGGCTGAAGCGCCGCCGGGTCAGCGCCAGCATCATACCCGTACCGATGCCGAGCGCCAGCAGGGAAGATCCGCCATAGCTGATGAAGGGCAGCGTCATGCCTTTCGCCGGCAGCAGATGCAGGGACGATCCCATGTGGATCATGGCTTGCAGGCCGAACTGCAGCAGCAGTCCGCTGGCGGCAAGCGTCACGAAAAGGTCGGACTCGCTGCGCAGGCGGGAGAAGCCGCGCAGCACGATAAAGGCGAACAGGCACACGATGAACACGGTCGCGATCAGCCCCAGCTCTTCGCCCGCGACCGCGAAGATGAAGTCGGCATGAGCGTCGGGCAGAAGGTACTTGATTTTGCCCTGGCCCGGACCCGTGCCGAACACGCCGCCATTGGCGAAGGCCTCGATGGAGCGATCGATCTGGTAAGTATCGCCGCTGGCGGGGTTCAGGAAGCGGTCGATGCGGCTTTGCACATGCGGGAATATGAAATAGGCTCCCACCAGCCCGCATACGCCGCACACGCCCAGACCCGCCATCAGGACCAGAGGCAGGCCCGCGATGAAGAACTCGCCCAGCCAGATGGATGTGATCACAACGGTCTGGCCGAGGTCCGGCTGAAGCAGCAACAGCAACGCGACTACCAGATACAGCCCGGTCGCGATGGCGTAGGCGGCGTAGCCGATGATATGGCGGCGCGAGAAAATCCAGCCACAAACAACCGCGAAGGCCGGCTTCAGGAATTCGGATGGCTGGAGCGACAGGCTTCCGATCTGAATCCAGCGCCGGGCGCCCTTGATCTCCGTTCCGATCAGCGGCGTCAGCACCAGTGCGGCCAGCGTGCCCAGCAGCATGACCATGGCCAGCCGGCGCACGCCCTTTGGCGACATCAGCGAGATGCCGATGATCAGCCCGATGCTGGGCACCAGCAGGATCGCCTGATGGATTACGAAAAAGTAGGACGACAAATGGATGCGCTCGGCGACAGCGGGGCTTGCGGCCGCGACCAGGAACAGGCCGAGGCCGATCAGCACCGCCAAGGCCGCGAGAGTCCACCGGTCGACCGTCCACCACCAGCGGCCCAGCAGCGAATGATCGGTGCGGGAAAAACCCGGCATCATGGCGAAGTTTCCGGCGAAGCTTGCAAACCGTTCACAAGCTCGGCAAACGCTTCGCCGCGATGCTCGAAGCTGCGGAACTGATCCCATGAGGCGCAGGCGGGCGACAGCAGCACCACGGCGCCTGGTACGCTCTCGCGCTGGGCCAACTCGTGCGCGGCGGCAACGGCGCAGTCGAGCGTGCCGCATGGCTCGAAGGGTGCCTTGCCCTGCAGCCATTCCCCGAACGCAGGCGCGGCCTCGCCGATCAGGAAGGCACGGCGGATGCGGTTCATCAGCGGCTCAAGCCCGTTCAGCCCGCCTTCCTTCGCTTGCCCGCCGGCGATCCAGTAGATGTCGGAATAGCAGGTCAGCGCTTTTTCGGCAGCGTCGGCATTGGTGGCCTTGCTGTCGTTGACGTAGGCGATGCCGCCGATGCTGCGAACCAGTTTTTGACGGTGGTCCAGACCGGGAAAGCGCGTCATGGCGGCTACGATCTGGCTGGTCGCGATCCCCGCAGCGCGGCAGGCCGCATAGGCAGCAGCGGCGTTCTGGGCGTTATGCACGCCGGGCAGGGCAGGAAATTGAGTGAGGTCGATCGCCGTGCCGTCGCGCGCGTCGATCAGCCCGTTGTTCGAAAGCATCAATGTTGCCGCGTGTCCTGTGACCGACACGGTCACCACGTCGAAGCCCGGTTCTTCGGCAAGCGCCCGCGCGATGGCGGCGGACGGCTCGTCGTCGATGCCGATAATGGCGGTTTGCGGCCTGCCTCCCTTGCGGAACAGCGACCGTTTCGCGGCGACATAGCCGTCCATGCCGCCATGCCGCGCCAGATGATCGGGCGTGATGTTGAGCAGCACACCGATATCCGGCGCAAGCGAGGGCGTCAGTTCAAGCTGGTAGGACGACAGTTCCAGGACGTAAAATCCGCCTGGACCGGCGCGCTCGAGGTCGAGAACCGCCGGTCCAAGATTGCCACCGACCTGAACGCGCTGTCCGCACTCGTTCAGCATGTGCGCGATCAGCGCCGTTGTCGTGGATTTTCCGTTGGTGCCGGTGATCCCGATGACCGGCGTGGAAGAACTCTGGTACG
>CALMVH010000120.1:5112-19915 GCA_937873165.1 uncultured Rhodospirillales bacterium | reverse complement strand
GTGTCATACCTCCAACCTTTACCGGGTCACGGGGCAGGAACAGCTTTCGCGGCGACTGATCGACCATACCTTTGCCGATACCGTGTTCTTCACCAACTCGGGCGTAGAGGCGTGGGAATGCGCGGTCAAGACCATCCGGCGGCACTTTTCCGCCAAAGGGCAGCCGGACCGCCACCGCATTGTGGCGATCGAGGGCGCATTCCACGGCCGCACGCTGGGCGCGATCTCTTCGACACGCAGCGAGAAGATGACCGGCGGCCTCGGGCCGCTACTGGACGGGTTCGACATCGTGCCGTTCGGCGACCTGACCGCGATGCGGGCGGCCATCACGCCGCACACCGCCGCGATCATGGTGGAACCGATCATGGGCGAAGGCGGCATACGCAGCTGGACCGACCAGCAACTGAGTGGCATGCGCGCGCTGTGCGACGAGTTCGGATTGCTGCTGTTCTTTGACGAGATTCAGTGCGGCATGGGCCGGACGGGCAGGCTGTTCGCGCACGAATGGACCGGCGTCACCCCGGATGTCATGAGTGTCGCCAAGGGCATCGGCGGCGGCTTTCCGCTGGGCGCCTGCCTTGCGACGGAGGACGCCGCCAGCGGCATGACCGCCGGATATCACGGCTCGACCTACGGCGGCAATCCGTTGGCGATGGCGGTCGGCATGGCCGCGCTGGACGTGCTGCTTCAGCCCGAGTTCCTGCCGGGCGTCGTGGAAAACGCGGCCAAGCTGCGCGAAGGGCTGGAGGCGTTCCGGCGGAGGCACTCCAACTCCGTCGAAGAAATTCGCGGAACCGGTATGATGCTGGGCATCAAACTGGGGCCGGCCTACGATCCCACGCAGTTTGTCGAGGCGGCGCTGCGCGCGGGCCTGCTGGTCGCGCGGGCGTCGGACAATGTCGTACGATTGCTGCCGCCGCTCATCATCGGCGATGCCGAGATCGTGGAGGCCCTGCGCTTGATCGAGACGGCGCTGAACGGCCTGGAGGCCGCCGCATGATCGGCGAAACGTTGGAAGAAGGCCACGCGCCACCTGCCGACGTCGTTCAGCCTTTCCAGCTGGACATCCCCGACCTGCGCGGGCGCATGGTGCGACTGGGTCCCGTGCTGGACCAGATCATCCTGCGCCACCGCTATCCCGCGCCCGTGTCGCAGCTGCTGGCAGAAGTCATCACGGGGGCGGTGCTCCTGGCCAGCCTGTTGAAGTACGATGGTGTTTTTACGTTGCAGGCCAAGGGCGACGGTCCCGTGCGTCTAGTTGTCGCCGACGTGACCAGCGGCGGCAACGTACGCGCTTACGCGCAGTTCGATGCGGAGGCGCTAACAGGCAAGGCCGAGGGCCGGTCGCTGCTGGGCAAGGGTTATATCGCCTTTACCGTCGATCAGGGCCAGGATACAGAACGCTACCAGGGCATCGTGGCGCTGGAGGGCGAGACGTTAACCGACGCCATACGGCATTACTTCCAGCAATCCGAGCAGTTGGAAACCGAGCCCTTGCTGGTGGTCGCGCATGCCAACCATCATTGGCACGGTGCGGGCATCGTGTTGCAGCGGATGCCGGAGGCCGATCGCGGCCCGATGAGCGACAAGGATTTCGAGGAAGTCTGGCGGCGCTGCACCATCCTGCTGGAAACCGCCACCCCGGACGAGTTGATGGGCATGGCGGCCGAGCGCGAGCTTGGGCCGCACGGCCTGCTGTTCCGCCTATTCCACGAGGAGGAAGTCCGCGTCTTCGCGGCGTCGACCGTCCAGGAGGCCTGCCGCTGCTCGGCCGAACGCGTGCAATCGGTCATGGGGGCGTTGCCGCCCGAGGAGATCGACGCCCTGCGCGTCGATGGCGCGTTGATCGTGACGTGCGAGTTCTGTAACCGTAGATACGAACTTTGAGCGGAGCCAACGATGCGCAAGGCCATGTCCCTGTTTATCCCGATCCTGTTGCTGGCGGCGTGTGCGCCCGAGGAACGGCTGCCCATGGCTCCCATCGATTTCGCAGGCGAGGCACCCATCCCGCTGGCCGTTGCGAATGTCGAGGTCGTGGACGAGTACGTTCCGCCCGAGCGACTGCCGCATGTCGAGCATGCCGCCCCGGTGCCGCCCTACAAGGCCGTGCGGATATAGGCGAACGAGCGCCTGAAGGCGGCCGGCGGCACAGGCTACATGCGCGTTGGCATCAAGGATGCCAGTATCTTGGAAAAATCGCTAGTCGGCCAGCTTCAGTACGATGGGCGCCTGGACGTGACCTTCGATGCGTCCGCCGGAGGCAAGACCGGCACCGGGGAAGTGGTGGTAAACCGCCAGGTGGTCGTGGATAGCGACAAGAACCTGGCGCAGAAGGAACGCATCTGGAACGACATGACCCAGCAGATGATGGCAGAGTTCAACCAGAGCGCCAACCGGATCATCGATCAGAATTTGGAACAGTTCAAAGCGGAACGATAATGTACGCGGCGCGATACGCGCAGTTATCAAAGCTTTACCGCAGCCGAAGTGAGTGTTAAGGACGCCTCATGACGCTCGACGAGTTCCTAAGTGAGATCGACACTGATAATGTGCCAGCGCCTGGCGCCGCGGCAGTAGCTACATTTGCATCAGCGAACGACCTGACCCTCCCCGAAGACTACGGCGCTTTCCTCGCAGCGACACCCGGCGGTCACATTCGGGGCAATGTCCGGTTTTCACTCGCCGGCGAGGCAGAGGGGGCTGAACTAATGAACTATGTATTTGGCCTGCTTGGAGAAGATCACAGGTCATTGAAGCGGCTTTTGGCCGGCGCAGAGAGGGACGGGATCCCGCAAGGCCTGCTTCCAATAATGAGCGATGCCGGTGGCAACACGGTTGCAATTGTGTTGCGCTCGGACCGGATGGGCGAAATGGTGTTCCTTGATCACGAGGCGTTAAACGAGGGGCGTACCACGCTGGAAGCGGCTGAAGCGGACGGCTACGCGATTCCGTTCGCTCGCTCGTTCACCGCGATGGTTGCGGGCTTTACGTTGGCAAGCGACTGACTGACGCGGCTTTTAAAGCCAAGCAGCTGCAGCCAGGTGAGATGAATCACATTGTCGAGACGTTGAGTTGCTTACGGCTGCGGCAAAATCCGGATGATCGTTATCATGCCGAGGTCCTCGTGGCCCAGGATATGGCAATGGTACACGAGGTCGCCCGCGACGTTGCCGCGGAAGTCCATCTTGACCTTGACGCTGGGATAGGGACCCGTACCGTTCCAGTAGGGTACCTGAACGGTGTCGAGGTATTGGCGCTGGTCGGGCGGGACCGGTTTGCCGTTTATTTCCAACAGTTCGAAATGGATCTGGTGGATGTGGAACGCGTGCAGTTCCTGGGTATGATTCTCGATCGTCCATTCCTCCACCGCACCGACATGCGTGGTGATCGCGGGCGGATTGTTCGGATTGAACAGGGTCGGCGTCGCGCCCGCCACGGTAATGAAGAACCCGGCCGGGCTGCCCGGCGCGAACGAGCTTGAGAAGTACAGCGACCGCTTGGTCGTCACGGCAGCGGCGTGGAGACCTTCGAACAGCTGCGGGCCCGGCGTGCCCGAAACTGTCGGCATGGCCACGCCGGGGGCTGCCGCCACGCTTACAGGAAGCGGATTCAACCGGTCGCTCTTCAGCACGGCCAGGGTTCGCGTCGGCAGGGCGGTCACGCCGATCCCTTTGTCCAACGCCAGCGTCTGGAAGATTGCGGTTTTAACAAACGGCGAGGGAGCGGTCATGATGAACTCGACACGCCCCGCAGGCGGCACCAGAAGATGATCGACCGGCACCAGCTTGCCGCGGCGCGTACCGTCCTGCGATCCGGTCGCCACGCTATCCAGGGCGACGATTTGCAGCGGTTGCGCGACGCCGTCGTAGTTTAGCTGCACGTCCGCAATGGTATCGGCCGAGGCGTTCACGAAGCGCCAGAACTGACGCTGGCCCGCCGGAGTCTCGATCACGCCCGGCGTCAACGCAGGGTAGGAAACCGGAACGTAGTTCAGCGACACGTCCAGGTTTGCCGGGACACCGGTGTTGACCACGCCGGGCGCGGTGATCTGGTCACGCATGATCATCACGCGCTGGGGCAGGCCGGCGACGGCTGGTTGCAGGTTTTCGATGCCCTCCACCAAAATCGCGCCGCTGGCGCCGCCCTGCGCTACCGCTTCCGAAACGCCGTAAACGTGCGGATGGTACCAGTACAGGCCAGGAGGTTCGCTGAACGGAAAGTTCACAGTATAAAGGAAGCTTTCGCCACCGTTGACCAGTGTACTCACAACATCGTCGCTATGGCACTCAGGCGAAACATTCGTGCCATGGAAGTATATATTGACGAAGTGCTGTCCATGGTCTTCGAACCGCAGATGTTCGACTCCATCGTCATCGTCGGATCGGTGCCTGCGGGTGGCTTCGGCACCATGTTCGTGAGGTGGATTTTCAGAGTTTCGCCCGGCCGCACGTGCAACGTAGGCGACTCAAAGCCGTCCGGCGTTTGGAAACAATACAGGGTTCGCCCGTTCGCGTCTTTCGAGGTGACGTGATCCAAGGAAACCTCGAGAACGCCGTGTTCGCTGAACAGATCGGGAGGTTGCGCCACGACGCTGCCCGTGGCAGGCCGCAAACAACCGGGAGTGGATGCAGCGGGAGCGGCCTGCGGATACCGGCAACAGGAGCGCCGCAACCGCCAAGCCGACGACTATCTTAAGCAAGGTGAATGGCATCGGATACCGCGTTTACCTGAGGACGTTTCCTTCTTAGCAAATTTAACACTTGTTAACAACTGGAAACACGTCCTGTTACTCCGAATCTATTGTTGTTGCGTCATATTTTTCGGAGGCTTCCTTGCGTCACGGTCAAGCGGATCGCCTTGGCTCAGGCACGCCGGGCTTGTGACAAACCTCAAACCCTGTTTTCCTGCGGCCCATAAGTTTTAAGGATTAACCATGAACGTAGACGACCTGCGCGGTAAAACCATTGCCTTTGCTGCATCCGGCGGGCTCGATAGCTGTACCATCACGCACTGGCTGACGGGCGAGGGGGTCGATGTGGTGGCTGTGACCGCCGACATGGCCCAACCCGATGAGGCGAGCTTTGACGAGATCGGCACGCGCATGCGGGCGTGCGGCGCGGTCGATTTCGTGGGCGTCGACCTGAAACAGGCGATTGCCGAGGCAGGCCTGGCGGTCATCCAGGGCCAGGCCCGCTATGAAGGCCGCTACTGGAACACGACGGGCATTGGACGCCAGGTGATCGTCGAAGGGCTGCTCGGTGCGGTCAAGGCGCGAGGCATCGGCATCACGGCACATGGGGCTACCGGCCGCGGCAACGACCAAGTGCGCTTCCAGCTGATCAGCAACATGCTGGCGCCCGAGATTGAAGTTTATGCACCTTGGCGCGATCCGGTGTTCCTCGACCGATTCAAGGGGCGGCAGGAGATGATCGCGTACTGCGAACAGCATGGCCTGCCGATCAAGGCGACGCGCGACGCGCCCTATTCGACCGACGCCAACCTGCTGGGCCTGACGCACGAAGGGGGGCGCCTGGAGTCGCTCGACACGCCCGCTGGATTTGTAACCGCTGAGATGGGCCGCTGGGCCAAGGACGCGCCCGACGAGGCGAAAACGGTGTCCATCCGCTTCAAACAAGGCCGTCCAGTCGCGATCAACGGGTCCCGGGTCGATGCATTTGGCGCGCTCGACACAGCCAACCGGATCGGCGGCATTCACGGTATCGGCATCGGCGCGCACGTGGTTGAAAACCGCTTTGTCGGGGTCAAGTCGCGCGGCGTCTACGAAGCGCCCGGCATGGAACTGCTGGGCAGCGCCTACGAGTTCATGCTGCAACTGGTCCTGGACCGCCGTGCGCGCGAAATGTTCGACCAGGCATCCTATGTCGCGGCGCGCCAGATCTACCAAGGGTACTGGAACGATGTCGCCTCGCGCATGGTACGGGCGGTGTTTGCCGAGGCGGCGGCGCTGGTGACCGGAACGGTGGAGGTCACGTTGTACCGCGGCAACATCTCATTCGCCCGCGCCCTCGACGTGCCGCACTCGTTGTTCACCAACGACGGCTCAATGGAAGCCGAAGGCACCTTCGATCACTCGGACTCGGAAGGCTTCCTGAAGGTACTGGGTGTCAGCGCGCGCGCGATCGCACGGGCAGGACAGGTGCGTCGGACGTGACGGTTCTTCAGTCTGCCGAACAGCCCGACGCGCTGTTCGAGTTCACCAACGGCATCGCGGTCGACCGCCGGCTGGCGCGGCAAGAGGCGCGGGTGCAGAAGGCGTGGATGCACGGTCTGACAGGCACCGGCTTGATCGAAGCCGCGGAAGGACAGGCCGTCGAGGCAATTCTGGACGAAGCCGTTGCTGCCATCGAGGCCGGCACGTTTGCCTGGACCGCACGCGACGAAGACATCCACATGCATTTGGAGCGTTACGTCACTGATCGTTTGGGCGAAATTGGCAAGCGGATGCATCTGGGCCGTTCCCGCAACGACCTGATCGCCACGACGCTGCGCCTGTACATCGCCGACCGGATGCGCGACCTGCACAGGCAGGTCGGGCCGGTGATCGCGGCGCTGGCCGCGCAGGCGCGCGCCACGATCGGCATCATCGTGCCGGGGTTGACGCATCTGCAGCACGGCCAGCCTGTGCGGCTCGGCCACGTTTTGCTCGGCCATGCCTGGGACTTCGCCGACGATTTGACCCGTCTGGAACAGGCGGCACACTATGCGCTGGAAACGATGCCGCTGGGGGGCGCCGCGCTGGCTGGCAGTCCGCTGGCGCTCGATTACATCCAAATGGCGGCGGAACTGGGCTTCGCGGCGCCCTGCCGGAACTCGTACAGCGCGGTCGGTAACCGCGATTTTATCCTGAATGCGCTGAATGCCTGTGCGTTGCTGGCCGTGCACCTCGGCCGCCTGTCGGAGGACTGCATCTACTGGTCGGCGACGCCCGTCGGCCTTCTGGAACTATCGCCCGCGTGGTCGACCGGCAGCTCAATCATGCCGAACAAGCGCAATCCCGATGTGCCGGAACTGACGCGCGGCAAGGCGGCGCACATCTTGGCAGCGCAGGTGGATGGCCACATGCTGCTGCGCACGGTTGCGACCAGCTATGGCAGCGACCTGCACGAGTTGAAGCAGGTGTTCCTGCGCGCGGCCGACCAAGCCGAAGCCTGCCTGAAAGTCTGGCCGCCCTTCATCGGGGAGTCGGTGTTTTCAGGCAAGGCAGCGGATCGCCTGCTGCACCGGGGGCATGTGCTGGCAACCGAGATCGCCGATGCGCTCACATCCACGGGAGCCCCGTTCCGCGATGCCTACAAGGCTGTGAAGACGCTGGTGGAATTGGCCGAGGCCGAAGGCTGCCAAGTGCACCAGCTGGAACTGGACGACGTGAATCGCGCGTTGGATGCCCTGGGAATACAGCCCTTCGCCGGGTATGTGTTCACGCCTGAACTGGCGGTTGAACGCCGAAACGGTCCGGGCGGCACCGCCCGGGCAAGGATGGAGGAAGCGCTCGATGCCCTGGGTTATTAAGACGCTTTTTATGCAAGCTAATTTGGTATTGTCTTGGTAAAGCAGGACAGAATCCCGCAAGGTAACCATGCGCACAATCTTTTTGACGTTGTTGATGCTCACGGCCTTTGCCGCGCCCGTGCGGGCAGACGACCGTTCGGCCCTTGGGGCCCAGGATGCGGCCTTGAAGACGTTGGTCATCCACGATCCATCCGGCCACCGGCTGGATCTTGCGGCGCACCCCGGCCAGATATTGCTGGTGGATTTTTGGGCGAACTGGTGTCCGAACTGCCTGGCTGAACTGACGAGCCTGCAAAAACTCCAGCAGGATCTCGGTTCCAGCCATATCCAGATCGTGCTCGTCTCCCAATCGAAGGATTGGGCAAAGGACCAGGCCTATGCGGCTGCGCACCATATCGCCTTTCCCCTGTATGTTTCGGAAATCGCGCCGGCCAGTACGCTGGCTGCCGCCCTGAAAGGCCGGGTTGTGGGTGGCACTCAAGTCGCCATAGCATTTCCAACGGCGGCTGTTTACAGGCCGGATGGCACGCTGCTCGACAGCCGCGTTGGCGCACAGAACTGGAGCACTGCGGCGGAGGAGAAAACCCTGCGCACAGCGTTGGCCGTCCAACGGTGAAATTTCCGCGCGGCCCGTTCTCCGCAGGCTTGGCGGTCTTGCTGCTGCTGCCTGGCACAGCCTGGGCCGACGATGCCGCCGCCCTCCAGGTCCAGGCCGCGGCCTTGGCGCACTTGCCGATCCGCAATGCCGCGGGCGATCGGCTGGACTTGCAGACGCATCCGGGCAAGATATTGCTGGTGGATTTCTGGGCCTGGTGGTGCCCGAACTGCCTAGCCGAGATGGCCAGCCTTGCCAAGCTGCAACATGATCTCGGACCCGATCGCATCGAGATCGTGCTGGTCTCCGGCCTTTCCAACTGGCCAAAGGATCAGGCGTATGCTGCGGCGCACGAACTGCCGTTCCCACGCTACGTGGCTGCCGTCGCACCCCCGGCAATCATCGCGGCGGCGGTGAAGGGCACAGTGCTCGCCGACGGGCAGATCGAAAACACCCTGCCGCTGGCCGCCGTTTTCGCGCCGGACGGAACCCTGATCGACAGCCGGCTGGGCACGCAGGATTGGAGTGAACCGGCCATGGAGCAAGGCTTACTTACAGCAGCAGGAGCCAAGTAGGTGAGACTCAACCCGCCGATTAATGCAGTCTCACCGGCTGGTGCGGACTGTCCAGCGAGAAAGCGGGTATGTCGACCATGAACTGCTCGCCGGTCACGCTTTCCATCTGGTAGGTGCCGACCATGATGCCCGAGGGCGTGGTGAGGGGTGTGCCGCTGGTGTATTCGAAGGTCTCGCCCGGCTTCAGCACCGGCTGCTTGCCGACGACGCCCGAGCCCTTGACGTTCTGGCGGCGGCCGCTGGCATCGGTGATTTCCCAATGCCGGTGCAGAAGCTGTACCTGCTCCTTGCCCTCGTTCGTGATGCGGATGTGGTAGGCCCAGACATAGTGGTTTTCCGTCGGCGAGGATTGCTCCTCCAGATAGACGGGTTCGACCTTTACGTCGATCTCGCGAGTCTTGGAAACATACATCGCCCAGCTACTCCCTTACAGGTGCTGGACTATACTGCATCTGGCGGTGAAACGTCCAAGTTAATTTGTGCGGCCTTTACGGACAGGTAAGGATCGGTCACACCCGCCGCCAAAGCCAGTTCCTGCGGGCGTGGGGTGGCTTGGCCGGACTCTCGGCGGCCACGCCCGTGACTGGGAAAAAGGGCGCTAGCGCGTCTACGCTGTGCGAGATCAGATGGGCATACGCGGTGGCTTCCCGGCGATCGCGCATGTGCGGCTTGAATTCTTCCACGATGCGCAGCCAGGTTTTCTCCGGCACAGGCTCCAGGATACGACTCTCGGCCAGAATCTCTACATGGCGCTCGAACTTGGCGCAGTACAGCAGCAGCAGGGGCCGGTCGTGACGCGCCTTCAGCTTCAGGTGGGCGTAGGTCAGGCGCGCGTGGCGTAGCGCGGCCTTTTCCATGGCGGCTTTCGGCACAAGCCCCCGCCGCAGCCATGAATTCTGCAGGCAGGCGAGCGCCACCAGCCCGATGGCGAACTCCAGCGAAACAGCAAAGCGCACCGGCAGATGCGGGAACCCCAGCGCAATGGCGAACCCGGCGATCAGCGTCGCCAACAGGCTGTGGATCAGCGCAAAGGCGTGGTAGTGGCTGGCGGCCTCGACCGAGACCAGGTGGATGTCGACCGCGACGCTGGCGTGAGCGTGGGCCATGGCGGCCTCGACCGGCGCGGGATCGACCGGACTATGCCTTACCATGATCCCGATGCGCCTCCGCCGCCGAACGATCCGCCCCCTCCGGAAAATACATTGGCCGACGACGACCCGCCGCCGCCCGATCCCCAGCCCTGCGACATCAGTCCCAGAGGCAGCCACAAGGATGATCCACGCCGCGAGCACAGCACGATGATAATAACGAAGAAGATCAACCCGTCGATTGCCAGTGTGCCAAGCCCGATGCCGCCGCCCTGATCGGATGCGGCAGGGCCGGCTGACTGGGCCTGCGGCGAGGTATCCACCTCGTGCCCGCCTTCCACATCGGGCGTCGCGTCGAAGGGCTGACCGTTCAGGACGTTCAGCACGGCGTCGGTGCCACGGATCACGCCGCTTGCCATGTGTCCGGCCTTGAAGGCCGGCAGGATGATCTGATGGATGATGTCCGAGCTTTTCGCGTCGGTCAGCGTACCCTCAAGGCCATATCCGACCTCGACCCTCACCTTGTGTTCGCCGGGCGCGATCAGCAGGATTGCGCCCGTGTTCTTGCCCTTTTGCCCGATGCCCCAGGCGCGGCCCAACTGGTAGCCGTAATCCTCGATCGTCTGGCCCCGCAGGCTGGACAGGATCGCCACGACAACCTGCTGGCCGGTCTTGGTCTCCTGCGCCGCGAGTTCGCTGGTCAACTGATCGCGCTGCGCGTCGCTCAACACACCCACCTGATCGACCACGCGACCGGTCAGGGCCGGAAACGCAGGATCGGCCGCGCGGCCGCTGCCGGCGAATGCCAGCAGCAACAGCAGCGCCGCGAGACCGATACGGCGCATGCTAGAACTTGACCTTCGGCGCTTCCTCGGCCTCCGCCGAGATCGTGAACTCCTCACGCGGCTTCAGGTCGGGGTACATGACCGACGCGATCCAGCGGTTCGGGATGGTGCGCAGGGCCGTGTTGTACTCCTGCACGGCAGCGATGTAGTCGCGACGGGCGACGGCAATGCGGTTTTCCGTACCTTCCAGCTGGCTTTGCAGTTCCAGGAAGTTCTGGTCGGCCTTCAGGTCGGGGTAGCGTTCGGAGGCAACCAGAAGATGCGACAGCGCGCCGCTCAGCTGGTGCTGGCTGGCTTCGAACTGCTTGAAGGCTTCCGGATTTTGCGTCAGGTCGCCCGCGTTCACGGTCACCGCCGTTGCCTTCGCGCGCGCTTCGGTGACTTCCACCAGTGTCGATTGCTCGTGCGTCGCGTAACCCTTGACCGTTTCCACCAGGTTCGGGATCAGGTCGGTGCGGCGCTGGTATTGGTTCAGCACCTCCGCCCAGGCAGCCTTGGCTTTTTCGTCCAGCGTCGGCAACTGGTTGACCTGCCCGCAGGCCGACAGGTTAAGGGCAACAAGCGCCAGCATGACAAGTAGCGGCAGGCGGCGAAAGATAAACGGCATGGAAACCTCGGGTGATAACGAGGCGCGTATAGCATGATTTACCGCCAGTGCCAGCATGGCAAATCGGCGGGCTTCAGCCGGTGCGTGCGATGGCCAGCGCTTCCGCGACCCTGGCCACGACCGGGGTCCAATCGGCGGAGATGTCCTGCCTGAACAGCCGGGCCGAGGGGTACCACGGCGTGTCGTCCCGGTCGCGCAGCCAGCGCCAGCAGCCGTCGAACCGCGATAATATCCACACCGGCTTTCCCAGCGCGCCCGCGACGTGCGCAACGCTGGTATCCGCCGCGATCACGAGGTCCAGCGTTGCGATCAGCGCGGCGGTATCGGCGAAATCGTTCAGTTCGCCCGCATATTCCTGCAGGGGAGAGGCGGTCCTGACGCCGGTTGCCTGGGCAGCGGGCGAACCTTTTTGCAAGCTGACAAAGTCGATCCCGGGCAGTTCAAGCAATGGCGCGATCTGCGGAAATGTCAGGCTGCGGCGGCGGTCCGTCAGAGAGGCGGCCCGGTCCTGGGGCCTTGGATCGCCGGACCAGACCAGCCCGACGCGGAAGCCTGCCAGATGCCGCAAGCGCTGCTGCCACCGCTCGACTGCGTTTGGATCGGCGTGAATGTAGGGCACGCCGGCGGCCGATTGCCCGATGCGTGTGCCCAGGATGCCGGGTACCGACATCAGCGGCACCTGGAAGTCGGCATCCTGCCCGTCCATGCCTTTCGTAATGACTCGCGCAATGCCTGGCACCCTCTTTAGCAGGCGTTCCAGCGATGGCGGCACGAGCATCGTCACCTCCGCACCCAATGCCGCCAGGTCGGCGGCGTAGCGGCAGAACTGTATCGTGTCCCCGAAACCCTGTTCGTGGTAGACCACCAGTTGCTTGCCGGCCACGGCTTCGCCATCCCATTCCGGCAGGGTCAGGGTCAGGGTCGGCCGGTCGGCGTTCGAGTTCGCCCGCGCCTTCCAGCGCCAGCGATAGGCCTCCCACCCTTGTTCGGTGCGGTCTTCGCTCAGCAGCACGAATGCGCGATGCAGTTGCGCTTCCGCGTAGTCCGGCCGGATAGCGACGGCGCGGTCGTAGGCCTCCAGCGCCTCCTGGTGGCGGCCCAGCCTGACAAGTGCAGTGCCCATGTTCGACCACGGCTCGGCATACTGGGGGTCCAGCCGGATCGCCTCCCGATACGGCGCGATCGCCTCGCCCGGTCGCCCGATCTGCGCCAGCACGTTGCCAAGGTTCGAATGCGACTGCGCAAAATGCGGTTTCAACTGGATCGCCTGCAACAGTGCCGCGATGGCTTCGCCGTTCCGGTCGGTGTTCATCAGCACGTTCGAAAGGTTGGAATGAACCTCGGCTACTTTCGGGTTCAGGAACAGCGACTGCCTGTACGCGGCTTCGGCCTCCGCCAGCTTGTTCTGCCGGAACAGGATGTTGCCAAGGTCAGACCAGGCGGTGGAGTAATCCGGCTTCAGTTCAAGCGTCCGGCGAAGGTAACGCGCCGCCTCGTCGAGTTCCCCCGTCTTCAGCAAGGCATTGCCGAGGTTGAAGTTGGCGTCGATGCCATCCGGATCGAGCGCCACGCCCTGGCGCAGGGCGGCAATGCCATCCGCTGCCATGCCAGCCTGGATCAGGGCGTTGCCCAGGTTCGAGTGAAACGCCGGCTGATGCGGATCAATGGAAATCGCGTACCGGTACGAGTCCACGGCGGCCTGCACCGCGCCCAGCCGCAGCAGGATGTTGCCGTGGTTGGACGCCATGGCGGCATTGTTTGGAAAGGAAAGCCGTGCCTGCCGGTACAACTGGTCTGCTTGTGCAAAATCGCCGGCCTGTACCTTGTCGTTCGCGCGTTCGACCAGGCTCATGGCGGCAATGGCCGGGTCGCCTCCGCGGCTGGTCGGGCCCATGGCCCTGCGCTGTTTCCGGTTCACGAATCCTCCTGACGGTCGAGCTTACCGACATATCGGAAAGACATCTTACCAAACCGTTTCACGCGACAGGCTTGAAGGAACCGCGCCGCGGATCGCGCGTTCGAACCGTCATATTTCCATCTGTTCGGCGTTTTCCAAGGACACATACATGAGCAAGACCGGCGGCGACCTCTTAATCGAAACCCTTATCGACTGGGGCGTCGATACCATCTTCGGCATTCCCGGCGATGGCATCAACGGCATCATGGAAGCCTTGCGGATGCGCAAGGAGGAAATCCGTTTTGTCCAAACGCGGCACGAGGAAGCCGCTGCGTTCATGGCGTGCGCGTACGCAAAGTTCACCGGCAGGCTGGGCGTGTGCCTCGCCACGTCCGGCCCCGGCGGCATCCACCTGTTGAACGGCCTCTACGATGCCAAGCTAGACCAGGCGCCGGTCCTCGCGATCACGGGCCTGCAGTTCCATGACCTGCTGGATACCTATACCCAGCAGGATGTCGACCTGGACAAGCTGTTCATGGACGTGGCGCCCACCTACAATACGCGCATTATGGGCGTGGCCCACGTGCGCAACGCGGTGGAACTCGCCTGCCGCACGGCGCTCGCCTACCGCAACGTCTCGCACATTACCATCCCCATCGATATCCAGCTGATGCCGGAGGACAAGGATGTGCGGTCCGATCGCAACAAAAAGGACCATGCCTCCGATAAGATGGCGGAGCCGGGCCAGTCGCCCAGCGAGGCCAGCCTGAAGCAGGCCGCCGAAATCCTGAACGAAGGCAAGAAGATCGCGATCCTGGTCGGCCAGGGTGCGCGGGGCGCAGGGCCGCAGATCACCGAACTCGCCGAAAAGCTGGGTGCGCCGGTGATCAAGGCGCTCCTAGGCAAAACCGTGATTTCCGATAACAGCCCTTACTGCACAGGCGGCATCGGCCTGCTGGGCACCAAACCCAGCCAGGACGCGATCGAGGGCTGCGACACGCTGCTGATCGTCGGATCGACCTTCCCGTACATCGAGTACTACCCGAAACCGGGTGACGCCAAGTGTGTCCAGATCGACCTGAACCCGCAGCGTATCGGCATACGGTATCCGGCCGATGTAGGCCTGGTCGGGGACACGACAACGGTGCTGAAGGCGCTGCTGCCGCACCTGAAGAAGAACGGGCATCGCAGCTTCCTGGAGCATGCGCAAAAGGGCATGAAGGAATGGACCGAACTGATGGTCACGCGCGGCACCAATCCTGCCATCCCGATGAAGCCGCAGGTCGTTGCGCACGAGCTCGGCAAGCGCATTCCGGCCAATGCCATCGTGACGTCCGACTCCGGCACCTGCACCACCTGGGCGGCGCGCTACCTGCCGCTTGGCGAGAACAACATGTTTTCGGTATCGGGCCTGCTGGCCTCGATGGCGTGCGGCTTGCCGTATGCGAACGGCGCGGCCATCGCCTATCCCGACCGCCCGGTATTTGCCATTGTAGGAGACGGCGGCTTTGCCATGCTGATGGCCGAGTTCGTGACCGCCGTGAAGTACAAGCTGAACGTCAAGATCCTGATCATCAAGAACAACACGCTTGGCCAGATCAAGTGGGAGCAGATGGTGATCGAGGGCAATCCCGAGTTCGGTTGCGAACTGGAGCCCATCGATTTC
>CALMVH010000120.1:1568-5102 GCA_937873165.1 uncultured Rhodospirillales bacterium | reverse complement strand
GATCAGGCGCTGGCGACGCCGGGGCCGGTTGTGATCGAAGCCGTGATCGATCCGAACGAGCCGCCCCTGCCGCCGAACGTTACCGCCAAGCAAGCCCTGCATTTTGCCAAGGCCCTCGGCCGGGGTACGCAAGGGGCTGGCAAGATAGCCATGACCGTCGCCTCCGACACGGTTCGCGAGACCATCTGAGGCGTGCAGACGCAGGCACCTATCGGCAAGGTTTCGGCCGGCGCGTTCGTCATCCCGACGGACGCGCCGGAGGCGGACGGCACCATCGCCTGGGACAAGACCACGCTCGTGGTGGTCGAGGTGGAGGCGGGCGGCCAAATCGGCCTTGGTTATACCTACGCCGACGCATCCATCGTGTCGCTGATCCACGGCATGCTGGCAAAGCATGTCGAGGGGCTGGACGTGTTCGATGTTCCCTGCGCCTGGGCCGTGATGCAGCGGGCCGTGCGCAATCTGGGCCGCGACGGCATGGCCGCCATGGCGATCGCTGCAGTGGACTCAGCCTTGTGGGACCTGAAGGCCAAGCTGCTGGATGTGCCGCTTGCCGGGCTTCTCGGCCGCGCGCGCGACACGGTGCCGGTTTATGGCAGCGGCGGGTTCACGACCTATGATAAGCATCAACTGAAATCGCAGTTATCGGGCTGGGTCGACCAGGGTTGCCGCTGGGTCAAGATGAAGATCGGCACCTACCCCGATCAGGACCTGCAACGGGTGGAATGGGCGCGCGACGCCATCGGGCATACGCCGCTCTTTGTCGACGCCAACGGCGCCTTCAGCGCGCGGCAAGCGATGCATTTCGCGCAGGAGGTCGTGAAGCAGGGCGTCGAGTGGCTCGAGGAGCCGGTGTCGAGCGACGATCTATCCGGACTGCATTTCGTCCGTACCCATACGCCTTCGCTGATCGACATCGCGGCCGGCGAGTACGGCTACAATGTTGAATACTTTCAGCGGATGCTGGCGGCGCAAGCGGTGGACGTGCTGCAGGCCGATGCCAGCCGCTGCAGCATAACCGGATTCCTGCAAACCGGCGGCTTGTGCCAGGCGCACGGCATCGATCTGTCGGGTCATTGCGCGCCGGCCCTGCACTGCCACGTGGCAACGGCCGTGCCGCGGCTGCGGCATCTGGAATGGTTTCATGACCATGTCCGCATCGAACACATGCTGTTCGATGGATCGCCCGTGATCAAAGACGGTGCGATCAGTCCCGACATGACCCGGCCGGGTCTTGGGCTGGAGTTCAAGAAGCAGGACGCCGGGAAGTACCCGGCGTAACTCTAGTTCGGCTGCCTGGTCATCAATCGTTCCTATCCACCTTGCGCTGACGCGAGAACGTTAGGCTCAACGCGGTCAGCAACGCGACGCCCGCCAGCACCTGCGTCCGGTGGAGGTCCAGCCATATCGCCTTGCTGAAATCCTGTGCTTCGCTGTCGAAGCGGCCGCGCGTTCGGGCTTTCGACGGCACGGGATGGAACAAGTTGTTCGGGCGGTCCTCTTCGGCCGCAACATCTGTTTCCTCGCCCCGCCAGGCTTTCTTGGCGGCGTAACGGTCCAGCAGGCCCGGGATGAACTTGTTGGCCCAGATTGCCTTGACGGCGGGCCATCCGACAAAAATTTCACGCCGCTTGTGGTGCGCGGCGTAGTAGATCGCGCGGGCGACCACTTCCGGCTGGTAGATCGGCGGAACGGGCTCGACCTTCTTCGGCATCTTGTTCATTGCCCAGTCGAACTGCGGCGTGTTGACGGCCGGCAGTTGCACCATGGTCAAGCGAACCCGGCTCTTGTCGTGGATCAGTTCGCACCGCAGGCTGTCGGTAAAACCCCGGATCGCGAACTTGGCGCCGCAATAGGCCGCCTGCAACGGAATGGCGCGGTACGCCAGGGCCGATCCGACCTGCACGATGTGGCCCCGGTTCCGGGGGCGCATGCGGGCAAGCGCCGCCATCGTGCCGTAAACGGTTCCGAGATATGTGACCTCCGTGGATCGCTTGAACTCGGCGGGCGAGATGCGGTGGACCGGGGCGTAGATAGTCACCATCGCGACGTTTACCCAGATATCGATGGGTCCAAGCTCCCGTTCCACCCGGTCGGCGGCGTATTCGACAGCGTCGGCATCGGCAACGTCGGTGGGGATATCCAGTACAGCGGCGGCGCCCAGCTGTTCCAGTTCCACGCGGGTCGCAGCCAGAGACTCCGGATCGCGCGCAAGGATGGCGATCCGCGCGCCTTTGCGAGCGAACTCGTGCGCGGTGGCGCGGCCTACGCCTGCGGAGGCTCCGCTGATAACGACGATCTTGCTCACGGAACATCCTTTTGTTTGTCAGTGGGAAACTTCCGTGCTGATTATCCGTTCCCCAGCGCGAACTCGCCTCGCCGGACACAGTGCCCCAAACCAGACCACACGCGCCCCAAAGACCGATCGGCTTGTGCTTGCTGTCAACGCTGGCGGCCAGTCTCGTTCCATGCACGCCAACGCCCAGCCAGGCCCGGCGGGCAACGGCGTGCCTGCGGCGCCTGCCATACCCCGCGCGGGCCTGCCTTCGAGGAACTGGGGTATGCCGAGGACTCGCCTCTTTACTTGAAAGGCGCTCTCGCGGACGCATGGGAGTCTGCCGATCTGACCGGCAGTTTCGGGGCTGGATTGGGCCGCTGGAGCGAGGCGGATATCGCGGCGTTTCTGGAAACCGGCCATGGCGGCGGCGTCATTGCGTTCGGCAGCATGAAGGAAGCGGTCGAGAAAAGTACTCAGTACATGACCGATGGCGACCTGCACGCCATTGCCGTCTACCTGAAGTCGTTTCCTGAGAAAAAGGACGAGACGGCCTATGCCCCAGGCCGGGCGAGCATCACCAACGAAGCGGCCTTGCGCAACCAGAACCTGTCGGAACTGCCGGGTGCGGGGTTGTATGATTCGGCCTGCGCGCGCTGCCATCAACAAGATGGTTCAGGACAAATGCCGCGGTTTCCGGCTCTGACGGGCAATCCTGTCGTGATGTCCGAAGATCCGACGTCGCTGATCCGCATCGTGCTGGAAGGCGGTCCCACTCCCAAGACCGAGATTGGGCCAGCCATCGAAAAGATGCCGGCCTTTGCCACCCTGACCGACCGTGAGATCGCGGAGGCGGTGAGCTATATCCGGCAAAGCTGGGGCAACCAAGCGCCGCCGGTCTCGACGCGGCAGGTCGAGCTGGCTCGTACGGCGGCGCAGAAATCGGAGGGGATCAAGAAGATGGAGTAACGGTTACCGGGAAGTCGACCGGACGTTTTCGCGATGACGCTGGTCAGGCTGCCTGCGTCATCTGCCGCGCGGTCGACTTGATCCAGCCGCCGCCCAGAACGCGCGCGCCATCGTAGAATACCGCCGCCTGACCGGGCGCGACGCCGTATTGCGGTTCGTCCAGGATCAGCGTCGCGCTTTCACCGGCAGGGTGGACCGTACCGGACGCTGGGGATTGGGCCGATCTCAGCTTGACCGACACACGGCGCGGGGCGGCTGCTTCCAGCCAGTTCAACTCGCCAACGGTTACC
>CALMVH010000120.1:0-1558 GCA_937873165.1 uncultured Rhodospirillales bacterium | reverse complement strand
CCAGCGCCTCGCGCGGTCCAACCGTCACCGTGCGGGCGGCCGCGTCCACAGCTACGACATACAGGGGATCGGCCGATCCCCCGACGCCGATGCCGCGCCGCTGTCCGACGGTGAAGTTGATGATGCCTTCGTGCTGGCCGACAACCTCACCGTTCACGTGCACAATGTCGCCGGGTTGCGCCGCATCCGGCCGCAGCTTCGCCACAACATCCGCGTACGATCCATTGGGTACAAAGCAGATATCCTGGCTGTCGGGCTTGTCCGCTATAGTCAGGCCGTAGCGGACAGCCAGCGCGCGCGTTTCGCTCTTCGGAAGATGGCCCAGCGGAAAGCGCAGGAAATCCAGTTGGTCCCGCGTGGTTGCGAACAGGAAATAGCTCTGGTCGCGGGCGGCCTCGAACGCCTGGTGCAGCTCCGGTCCATCCACGCCCATGATGCGCTGCGCGTAATGACCCGTTGCCAGGGCATCGGCGCCGAGGTCGCGGGCGGTTTCCATCAGGTCGCGGAACTTGACGCGCTGGTTGCAGCGCACGCAAGGGATAGGCGTCTGTCCCGCAAGGTAGGTATCGGCAAAATCGTCGATCACCGCCTCGCGAAATCGGCTTTCATAATCGAGAACATAATGCGGGATGCCGAGGTGGGCAGCGGCATTGCGCGCGTCCGCGATATCCTGCCCCGCGCAGCATGCGCCTTTTTTCGCCAGCGCCTTGCCGTGATCGTACAGTTGCAGGGTGATGCCGATCACATCGTAGCCTTGGTCCTTCAGCAGAGCCGCCGTCACGGTGGAGTCAACGCCGCCCGACATCGCGACGACAATGCGCGTATCCTGTGGCAGCTTGTCGAATCCCAGGCTGTTCAAGCGCGCTTACCCCTTCGCGTTGCGCGTCGCGGCAGGCAGCGCCACGCTCAGACAGTTCAGCTCCTCGGTAATCGCGATCTGGCAGCCGAGGCGCGAGGTCTTGGTCAGGCCGAAGGCAAGGTCCAGCATGTCCTCCTCGTCCTCGGTCGCTTCCGGCAAGACATCATACCATTCGGGTTCCACTACTACATGGCAGGTGGAACAGGCGAGCGAGCCCTCGCATGCGCCTTCCAGGTCGACATCGTTGCGATGCGCGACTTCCAGCAGCGACAGACCCACTGGCGCTTCGCATTCCTTGCGGTTTCCGCCACGTTCGATGAAAACGACCTTCGGCATGGGCCCGAACACTCCCGGGTTAAGGTGATGAAGCCGCGTTTCAGGCTGATTGCCTTTGCACGAAGCGAAGATATAATTTCTGCCAGCTTGTTAGGAATTTCGCAACATCCGCCTCGGTATTGGTCCAGCCGAAACTGATGCGGATAGCGGATTTCGCGGTTGCCGCGTCGTATCCCATCGCGGTCAGCACCGGGCTGGGCTCGACCTTGCCGCTGGAACACGCCGCCCCTGAACTGACCGCGATGCCGTCGAGGTCAAGGGCCACGATCTGCATTTCGGCAGCCAAGCCTGAAACAGCGAACAGGCTGGTATTACCAGTGCGGGCCGCCCCCGAGCTTGCGACGATCAGACTTGGACAAAGGC
>CALMVH010000119.1 GCA_937873165.1 uncultured Rhodospirillales bacterium | reverse complement strand
TAGCCGCACGAGGTCAAGACCATGGCGACCGAGGCGCAAAGCCAAGCCATACCGGAAACCTGGATGCCGGGCTGACAGGCTGTAGGGAGCGGAGCAGTTCCTTATAACTTTATATTAAGTTAGCGGCAATAATCTGTTGTCTTCGTTGGATTGTTAGCGTTGGACGTCATCCGGTATGCCGATGTACGCAAGGATAGCATTGGCGGCCGCTCTGCTGATTGTCGGCACTCGGTGCCATGCGTCCTCGTTTCACCGAACCTACCGCGACGCCACTGCTCCGGTATCTGCGACCCTGAACAGGATGCCGCTGCATTCGGGAGACAAGTGGGCGCTTGATTTCGATGGCGATAGGCTGATCAACTATGCTTTGGACGATCCCGCGCTGGTTCCGCTGACAAGCGGCAGCCCGCTGGTCGAACTCACCGCGGCTGAAGCCCGGGACGTCGTAAGCCAGACATTGAACATGACCGGCCTGCGCGCCGCAGAAGAAGCGCATATCGAGGGCGATGCCATCCTGTTGAACGGGCCTCCCGTGGCAGCCGACGGCCCACCAGCCAGTTCCGCCGAAACCTCGATACACTGGAGTCGCGCAAAAGCACTCTTCGAACTTCCCGTCATGCACAAAGTCATTCACCCAAAGATGAGACCGGCGCAAATACTTGCCATGAGCAAGCAGGCTTCCCCGCTGATGCATTTTGGACCACGGCCGCCCAGATAAGCATCGCCGACATCCGACACGCAGACGCCGATGGCTGTGCTGAATATTCTAGCCTAGGACAGGCATGCTTCTGACGACGAGGCATAAATATCTAGGCCCGAACAGAATCGACGCTGGCGCATGGTTGCAAGGCAGCCATCAACCTTCTTGCTCACGCTAGAATTGTATGGAAAGAACTTGGTAAATCATAAATAAAGAGTGTTATGACCCTTTCCGACACGTTTCCCAAGGCTGTCACCGGACCGCGCCTTCAGGCCATACTGCCCAAGCTCGCCTTGTCACTCTGCCTGTGCGTTGCCTTGAGAATAGCCCACGTCGTTCAGCATCACTCCCCTGACGGCTGGATGGTCTGCGCCCTCGGTCTTGCCGGGTGCATGGCTAACACGCGCTATGACCGGGTATCCGAACCAGCGCTTCGGCTATGGCGGCTGCTTGCGTTCGTGTCGGGCTTCTACGCGCTGATACACTACCCGCTTATGGCGCCTCTGCCCAGCCACGCGGCTCATGTGGCTTATGCGGTTCTCTTGGGGCTATGGGTTCTCTCGCTTGTATCCACTATCGCGTGCCTGCGCATCGCAAGTCTAGCGATTATTCCACCGACATATCTTGTCTGGAGTTCACTAACGGCTGCCCGCATCACGGGCTTGCCGCACGCAAACATTCTCGACATCGTTCCGCTTGCAGAGGTTTCGCTCTGCCTCGCGATTGGACTGGCTCTTCAACGTCTCTTTGACTGGTGCCGCAGGCAGCGCTGGACACCTTTATTCCTTCAAGCCGCCAGCGATACCTCCGAGCAATTTGTTTGGATTGTCCTTTGGCTCTCCATATGCGTTCACCTTGCCAACTATTTCTGGTCTGCTGTCGCCAAGTTCGAGTTGCCTGGCCCGGTTTTTGGCTGGGTAAGATATAATAATCCGGCATATATTTACCTTACAGCACTCGACGATGATCATGTCTTGTTCCAGTCGTATGCTGGCTTGACCCATCTGTTCCTCGCGCTTTTGAACAACGCGCATTTTGTAACCAACATCGTCGTATTTCTGGCTCAGGCGATAGCGATTGTTGGGCTGCTGTTACCGAAACGACTGCTGTTGATACTATTGATAATATTCGACGTAATGCATCTGTCGATTGCTCTCGCAGCAGGCGCGAACTTTTGGCCATGGATCATCCTCAATCTCGCCATTGCGTCGATCGTCGCCAGGAAAGATTACAGACAGCCGGCCTGGCCTACTGCCGTCGGCTGTTCATTGTTCATCCTGGCCTCGATACACCTGGTCAGTGTCGCCTATCTCGGATGGTACGACACGGGCGCGAACAACAAGGAGTTCGTGCTTGCCGAAGACAGATCAGGGAAGCGGTACTATGTATCGCCAAATTTCTTCACATTTTACTCCTATCCGTTCGCACACATGGATTACGGCGTTCCCGATCCGCAAACAGCGTTTGCAGTTGGCCATCCGAACGGTGGAGCCTACTCGTTCAAGGCCATGGAGGATGACCGTCGATGCGACGTACCGGCGCTAACGGCAGGTAACAGCGAGATCCCGGCCCCCGACCCCGGCTTAGGCCCGTTCATCATCAACTACATGGCGCTGGCGCTGCGGATCGAACGCCGTACAGGTTTGTTTCCGTACAATGTCTACCCACATCATTTTTATGAACGATGGACTCTTATGGCTCCCTTTAACGCCCTTGAGAAAGATCAGATCGCCGCCTATATTTACAGACGTGAAAGTGTATGTCTGTCGATCGTGAACGGTGATGTACGACGTCGAGTTGTTTCATCTGGCGAAGTAAGGTTTGAGGTGCCACATGAATAACCCAGACATGGCAGGCATGACGATAATCTACGACGGCGAGTGCCCATTCTGCTCGAACTATGTCCGTCTGATGTCTCTTCGGAAGGCGACCGGCAAGGTTGACTTGGTCGATGCCCGGTCTGATGACCCGCGCGTAACTGCTGTTCAGAACCAGGGATACGATCTGAACGAAGGCATGGTCGCCCTTTATGGCGACAAGGTTTACTACGGCAGCGACGCCATTGTGCTTATATCGACCCTTACAGGAGATGGGTCGATCATCCGCCGGTTGTGTTCCGTGATCTTCCGCAATCCAAGGCGCGCTGCTTTCTTATACCCCTTCATGAAATTTGGCCGCCGTATCACGCTTAAAGTTCTTGGTAGAAAGTCGATCAGTCCTGCACCGGCTTGAGTTAAGTAGGTAAGCCAAAGCTAAACGATCTTCCAAGTGGCCTTGAAACCTCTTTTGCAAAAAATGCCGTGTTGGACAAGACAAACTAAGTAACATCCTACCGGTATATTGGATGCTTATCCACCATGTCGCGCGCTAACGAGGTGACTACCCACATAGCGGATAACGTGTACCGAGGGAAGATTTGAACTCTTGTTACCGCCGCCAGGGATCATCGCAGCCGCGCGATGCGGAAAGCCATGGCATATCGAACCAGTGCGCGTACCGCCGGCATCCCACGTCTCCCATCGCGTTCTACGGTACGCGATCAGGCTGGTCACTGCCCTTGTTATACCAAAGCTACATACCATCCGGCGGGTTAGGATGCAAAGGGCTGGCGATCCTCGCAACGCAAGAGGAACGGAGTCTTCTTCGCTGTCTTTGTTTTCGGCTCGCCGATCGTCAGCCAGTCATTTAACCCGTCGCAGGGCAGACGGCAGCAAGGCTTCGCCAAAGCTTCTGACTTTCCCATGCTCGACGCGAGCGTTGTAGAAGGGATATCCCATCCCGCCTGAATGCATTGATACTCTCGTGAGTCCACCTGCCGCTCGCAACAACCGCGAAGCTAACCGGCCTATGCGTATGCGTTAGTGATCCGATACAGAAGTTCGTAGTTATAGAGTCGCGATTGATGTCGCCTCACTGCTTTCGACTGAAGTGCTCAACTGTGCCATGCCGCAGTGATGGCGTTCTGCAGGGTGGTGTCGGTCGGCATTGTGGTGCTCGCCGTCTGCGGATTGAAGCCGCTGTTGTTCGCCGAGTACGTGGCCATGGCCTGCACCAGGGTCGCGAGTTGGGTGTCAAGCTTCAAGCTGCCGGCATCTAGCTGCGAGACCTGCGCGTATGTGTCGCCGCTGGTGTAGAAGTTCTTCAGCGTTGCCTGATCGCTGGTGCCCAGCACGTCCACCATCAGGTTGTTGCCGGACTGCGTGAACCACAGGTTCTGGTCGGTGAGGCTACCGAGGAAGTCGACTTGGCCTGCGGCCGCGTTGCTGGACGACACGCCGTTGTTGATGGTGACGGAGCCATCGCCCGTGCCGAACAGGTAGATGTCCTTGCCCCCATTGCCGTTCACCGTCGTACCGTTGCCTGTATACAATTGATCCGCGCCGGTTGTGCCACTCAAAGTCTGGCCACCGCCGCCATACTGCACCGTTTCCTTGTTGCCGATGGCCGTGCCGCCGAAACCCACTTTAGTACCGTCACCGAACACGAGGTCACCGGTTCCGCCTTGCAAGCTAAGTGTCTTGGTACCGGTGTGATCCACGTCATTGGTGTTCGTCACGGTGAGAGTGTTCACCCCATCGAAGCTTTCGGTGTAGTCGGATGCGCTGCCCGCAAGGTAGATCTCTGTCTTGCCGGCTGACATGTACGCATTGTCCGTGCCATCCAGCGCGTGCCAGTAGGTGGTAGTCGGCGCCGAGAAGATCAGGTTGTCGTTGTTGGGCGAGTCGACGAACAGGATTGGCAGGCCGTTGTAGAAGTAGCCTGTTGAATAATAGTTGGATCCTGTACCGCCAAAGCTGGCCTCCTCGATGTTGTACAGGTTTTTGCCGAGCTGCATCGTGGTGCCGCCGGCAACCGTGACATCGGCGCTGAAGCCACTGGCGGCGTCGCCGCTGATGACCATGCCGAACACGCTCGGACGCGTGATGATCCAGTTGGCGTCGGGCGTGAGGTCCTTTGCCGAGGTAAAGTCCAGCGTCGTGGTGCCGCTGCCGTAGATAAGCTCCGTTTGCGTGGCCGATACGTGGAAGACCGTGTTGGTGCCGCCGAACTCCACGGCATCCCCGACATCGCCCAGCCCGTAGGCGGTGCCGTCGCTCATGATCAATTGGCCGGTGCCGTTGCCGATATAGATATTCGTCGTGTCCGCCTGGTTGTCCCAGCGGAACACGCGCACATAGCCGCCCCCGTATCCATCGACGATCTGGTACCCCACCGCGGCATCCAGGTAGATGTCGGTGTTGCCGGCATCCAGGTAGACAGTCTTGCTGCCCGCGCCGGTGTACAGGCTGTTGGTGCCTGTGCTTTCCATGTGGATCACCGAGCCATTGCCCGCATCCGCCACGATCGTGCCCTGCGCGCCATCCGTCGGTGTGGCAACCGTGAGCGTACCGCCGGAGGTCGTTTCCGCCAGATCGTACGTCGCGTACCCTGAGCCGGTGCCGATCTGCTGTATGTTCGTCAGCGTGGCCGTTCCCTGGAACCCATACGGCTGGTTGCCCGTCAGGACGACCGTGCCTCCGGTGCCCGGCGCGAAGTCCAGCGTCTGGTCCAGTTGGTAGGCGTATTCAAGATTGGCCTTGTTCCTGCCGCCGCCGCCGTTCACCGTGTAGGTGCCCGAGGTCAGCGTAAACGTGTCGTCCCCCGTGCCGCCGTACGAAAGGGCGTCGCCCGCCGATCCCAGGCCGATCGTCGATCCATCAGCGAAGTCGATCTCTCCGGACCCGCCCTGGATGTCGACGGTGAAGGTGCCGTTGCGGTCTGCGACGCTGTCTGTCAGCGTCAGGACGCCGGCGCCATCGTACGTTACCGTATAATCGGCGGCATTTCCGGCCAGCATCAGGTCGGTCGGATCGGATTGCAGGATCGCCGTGTCGCCTGCGCCGGTGACGTAGTAAT
>CALMVH010000118.1 GCA_937873165.1 uncultured Rhodospirillales bacterium | reverse complement strand
CGCCAATCTGCGGCGCATCGGGCTTTCCGGCGGCGTCGCCCAGATCGGCCGGTGTAACGATCGAAGTTTTGTTTTTGGATTGAGCCTGTACCAGCGTCTGGACCGCGGCGGGATCCTGGGAAGGGTACAGCCGGGCGGTGGTGCGGCCAGTGGCAGCCACTTCCTCGATCTTCTCGAATGGCAGGACCAGAACGCCGATATAACCCGGGCCAAGCCTGACGAGAGGAAGTGCATCCTCAAGCCGCGACTCGCGCAAGGTCGTCGGCGTGATACCGAAGTTCTGTTCGAACGTACCGGATGCAGTCTGCATGCTGCTGGCGACCGGCGTCGTGGGCCGTCCGGCGGACGCCGGGCCTTTGCTGCTGGCGATGGCGAAAAGCGCCATGCCGTCGCCGGTCAACCCCAGAACAGCGATATCGCGGTTTGCGGAAGCTGGGGACGAAGATTGTTCTGTGTTGGTCATTAATAACTCCTTTAAGGGATTGGCTCTTACACCTTTCGGATCGTTAAGCAAATCGAAACAATGCCGCTGGATGGCTGTCACCTGTGTTGCCCCGGATAGTACGGGCTTGGCAGCACGCAAGGCGAACTACGGCATTACCCGGACCCTTTTCGAGGAGATTGGCGGTTGAGCGATGTCATCGAGGTTCTGTTCGGCGCGGACGAAAATTATGTACCGCCCCTTGCGGTCGCGCTGGTATCGCTTCTGACGAACAACAGGCGGCACCGTTTTCGGATCCACGTTGTGCTCGACCGGGAACTGCCTGAAGCGCAGGCGAAACTAAGTGCGATGGTTCAACTCTTCGGAAACGCCGAACTGCGCTTCGTGCCCCTTCAACGGACGGCGTTCGAGGAACTGCCGGCCTTCCGGCATTTCAGCCATGCGATCTACCTGCGCCTCCTCGCCGCCGAACTGCTTCCGGAGGTGGACCGGGTTCTGTACCTCGATTGCGATCTGGTAGTGTGCGCCGATATCGGCGCGCTGTGGCAGGTGGATCTCGGCGCGTGTCCCGTGGCAGGCGCGCCCGACATGTTCATGGAAAGGCAAGCGGACGCTTACGTGAACTCGGGCGTCCTGCTGCTGGACCTGGACCGCTGGCGCGCTGAAGGGGCCGGTGCCGCCTGCCTGCGATACATCTCGAAACACGACGCACAACTGACCTACCCCGATCAGGACGCGATCAATGCCGTTTTTGCGGGGCGTATCCATATTTTGCCGCTGCGCTGGAACTGGCAGGCCCGCATGGCGGAAGCCGGCGCGGTGGCGCTGGGCTTGACGCGCCAGGAATTCCAGTACATCCGGCGCAACCCCGGCATCGTGCACTACACCACCGGCTCCAAACCCTGGATGTACCGCAAGGAGGTTCACTACGCCGGGCTGTACCGCCGCTACCTGGCTTTGACCGGATGGAACAGCGCGCCGATGGACAAAACCCTGCGGCGGCGCATCAGCAAGGCAATGCGCCTAATGCCGTTGAGGCGGCGCCTGCGCTGGCTGCGGGCTGGCTGAGGCTCAGTAATCTTCCTTGCGCCGCCGCGCCTGCGCGGCGGCAAGGGCGCGGATCGTGTTCGCGTGGGCGGCGGAGTCGCCCTGCCCTTGCGACGGAGCAGGCCCGCCTCGCTCCAAGCCGGCCCGCATCCCCTTTACAAGATCGTCGAGCGCGCTCGCGCTGAGGCTCGGCGAAACCGCCGTGCGCGCTGGCTGCGGTAATGCGGTTGAAAGGGCGTGGGCAACAATGCCGTCAAGGAATGGCTGCACAAGGCCAAGCAAGAATTCGTGGTCCTGCACGGCCAGTTTGCGAATTGCCTTGTCCACGCTGGTTCGACTGCCACCGGATTGCGCGGCGATAAGATTGATCTGCTTGCGGGTGCGATCATCCAGAGGCGAAAGCATGTTCATCGAAAGAGTGTGTCCTCGCCTGCCCTGGTTCCACCATAATTTCTATTGACGAATTTATGTATAATCCCTTAAAATTTTGAACAAATTCGAAAGGCTAACCATGATCACCGCCGCGCTTGCAGACAGGGCTACCGAAATCCGTGAGTCGAGCAATCCGCAAGATCGGAACCGCGCGGCAGCAGGTGAAAAGTTGGTCCAAGCCTTCTCGGACATCAAGACCGAAGGTCCCTTGCCTGCCTCTGTTCTTCACGCGGTTGTCACGGCCGGTGGAGTGGCTATCGAGTCCCTTGCGCAGGGTCGATCATCCACGGACGACGTGGCGAAGCAGGTAAAAGCGACCGCAGAGGTTCGCACGGCCGAGGCCAAGGCCGCTGGAACGAACAATGTCTTGACCCCCGTCAGCCAGGCCCTGGTGGGTGGGATGCAAATCTTGTCGACGTTTGCAAAAGGTACCAGCGCTTCCAAAGCCGAACTGCTGGAAGTTGCAATCACGGCCCGCCAAATCCTTGATAATAACAGGCCGGGGCTTCGCGAGTTGCTGATGGTCACGCGGCACGATGTCACAAGCGAGCATTTCGGCAATCGCGATCGCTACAAGTTGAAGAGTATCGAACCCGCCTCGTCCATGCCGAGCTCTAAGCCGCTTGCCACTCCCGCGGCGGTCATGCGGGCTCCTCAGCCTCCGGCTTTTGGCAAGCAACGCTAAGCCAGCAGCCCTCCTATGGCGGTGATCAGTTTCCTGACGCCTCCCACGCGGGTTCCTACATCGTCCCACGCCTTGGTGTAGACCAGTTTCTGGTCGGGCCGCAGCTTGATCTGATGCGCGTATTTCATCGCGAATGCGGCCAGCTTACCGATGTTGGGAAAGCTGTTGTTGTGGAAGGTCACCACGGCGCCCTTCGGTCCCGCGTCCAGGCGCTCTACCTCGGCGGCGCGGCATAGCTGCTTGATCTCGACGACTTCCAGCAGGTTCTTGACTTCATCCGGCAGGGCGCCGAACCGGTCAACCAGTTCCATGCCGAATGCCTCGATCTCGCCCTTGTCTTTCAGTTCGGCAATGCGGCGGTACAGCGACATGCGCAGGGTAAGGTTGGGCACGTAGTCGTCCGGGATCATGACCGGCAGGCCGAGATTGATCGACGGCGTCCACTCCCGCGTCGCGATCGGCTCGGCATCCGCGCCCGCGCGAGCAGCCGCTACGGCGTCCTCCAGCATCTGCTGGTACAGTTCGATACCCACTTCCTTGATGTGGCCGGATTGTTCTTCGCCCAGCAGATTGCCCGCGCCGCGCAGGTCCAGATCGTGGCTGGCCAGCTGGAACCCCGCGCCCAGCGTGTCAAGGGTTTCCATGACCTTCAGCCGTTGCTCGGCGGCCACTGTCAGTTTCTTGTTGGCGGCGTGCGTCATGTAGCAGTAGCCGCGCAGCTTCGCCCGGCCAATGCGCCCGCGAAGCTGGTAGAGTTGCGCCAGTCCGAACAGGTCCGCACGGTGGATGATCATCGTATTGGCACGCGGGATGTCGAGACCCGATTCAACGATGTTCGTCGAAAGCAGCATGTCGTACCTGCCCTCGTAGAAGGCGGATATCCGGTCTTCGAGGTCCGTCGGGGTCAACTGCCCGTGCGCGATGATGATGCTGATCTCCGGAACCAGTTGGCGCAGCTGGACCTCAAGCGTGGCAAGATCCTCCAGCCGCGGACAGACGTAGAAGCTTTGGCCGCCCCGGAAGCGTTCGCGCAGCAAAGCTTCGCGGATCGTCATGCCATCATAGGGCAGGATGAACGTGCGCACGGCCAGCCGGTCGACCGGCGGCGTGGCGATCAGGCTCAATTCCTTGACCCCTGTCAGCGCCAGTTGCAGCGTACGCGGGATCGGCGTCGCGGTCAGTGTTAGGACATGCACGTTTTCCGTGATGTCCTTTAGCCGCTCCTTCTGCTTGACTCCGAAACGCTGCTCCTCGTCCACGATCACGAGGCCCAGGCGCCCGAACTCGATCCCCTTGCTTAGCAGCGAGTGCGTGCCGATCACGATGTCGGTGCTGCCGTCCGCCAATCCGGCTTTTACCTGCTTCGCTTCGGCAACGCCGACCAGCCGCGACAACTGCGCGACCTGCAGGTTCAGCCCCTCGAACCGCTTGCTGAAGTTTCGGAAATGCTGCCGAGACAGCAGCGTCGTCGGCACCACCACCGCCACCTGCCGGCCCGACATCGCTGCCACGAAGGCGGCGCGGAGAGCGACTTCGGTCTTGCCGAACCCAACATCGCCACAGACCAGCCTGTCCATGGGCTTACCCGACGACAGGTCCTCCGTAACGTTCTCGATAGCGCGCAACTGGTCGTCGGTTTCCGTGTATGGGAAACCGGCCGAGAACTCGTTATAAGGACCCTCCTGCGCCACCAGGGCATCCGTCTGCTTCAGGTGCCGGGCCGCCGCGATGCGTAACAGGGCGTCCGCCATATCCTTCAGCCGCTTCTTGATGCGCGCGCGGCGGTTCTGCCACCCTGCCCCGCCCAGCCGGTCCAGCGAAACCTCCGTTTCCTCCGACCCGTAGCGGCTGACGACCTCGATGTTCTCCACGGGCACGAACAGCTTGTCGTTGCCGTCGTAGACGATACGCAGGCATTCGTGCGGGGCCCCCGCGACGTCCAGGGTCTCCAGCCCGGCGTAGCGCCCGATGCCGTGCTCGATATGCACGATCAAGTCGCCCTCGGCCAGCGAGGCTGCTTCCAGAACGAACTTGTCGCTTCGTTTCCGCTTCGCCTTCGGCCGCGCCAGCCGGTCGCCAAAGATATCCTGCTCGGTCAGAGTGACCAGGTCAGGCGAAGCGAAGCCGTGCTCGACCGGCAGAACGGCCAGCGCCGCCGTATTGAGGGGCAGCGCCAAGGCATCATTCCAGTCGTTCACAGGCTCAATCGGTTCGATCCCGTGGTCGCCCAGCAGGGTGTTCAGCCGGTCAGCCGATCCGGGCGAATAAGCCGTGATCAGGATGCGCTTCTTCTGCGCCGCAATCTCGCGCAGGTATTCACCCACGGCGTCGAACAGGCTGACGTCCGGCCGGTTGCGCGCTTCGGCAAAGTCGCGCACGCGGCGCCCGCCCGCATCCTCCGCCACGCTGCCCTCGGCAGGTACGAAAGGCCGGAAATCAATACTGGCGTGCTGCGCAATAGCCCGGTCCCAGGCGGTGGCGTCAAGATACAGCGCATCGGGCGCGCCCGGCTTGTACTGGGGCTGCTTTGCCTTTTTGTCTATGGCCTGCTGTTGCTGGCGAGCCTCGTAGAAGTCGCGCACATGCGCCAGCCGCTCGTCGCGGGCTTCGGCGACTTGGGCGTCCAGCGTCAGCAAGGCCCCAGGCACGTAGTCGAACAAGGTTTCCATGCGCTCGTGAAAGAACGGCAACCAGTGTTCCATGCCGGGAAAGCGCCGCCCCTCGCTGACCGCGCTGTACAGTGGATCGTCGTCGATCACATTGCCGAAGGCCGCGCGGTAGGACGAGCGAAACCGTTCGATCGAGACCTGGTCGAGGAATATTTCCGAGGCTGGCTTCAGAGTCAGATCAGTGCGTTCGCCCGTGGTGCGTTGCGACATTGGGTCAAAGGTGCGGATCTTCTCGATTTCGTCGCCGAACAGGTCCAGCCGCACCGGCTCGTCCAGGCTGGATGAGAACAGGTCGACGATGCCGCCGCGTATCGCGTACTCGCCCGCCTCGCGTACGGTCTCCGTACGATGATAGCCGTTGTCCGCCAGAAATCGCCGAAACGCATCCAGGTCGATGCGCTTGCCCGCCTCGGCCTTGAAAGTCGCGGCGGCAAACGCGGCCCGGGGCGGCAATTTCTGCGTCGCGGCGGCCACGGTCGTGACCAGGATACGGTTCGCACCACCGCCCGAGGAGGCAAGTTCAGTCAAGGTATCGAGACGCCGCGCCACCACAGCGGCGTTCGGTGATACCCGGTCGTATGGCAGGCAATCCCATCCTGGCAGGCGCAGGATCGCAAGATCGGGCGCGAAGAAGCCGATTGTATCGGCGAGCCGGTCCATCGCAACCTCGTCCAACGCGATATGCACCACGCCTCCGGCAGATTCATGAGCCAGCCGCGCTAGCACGGCGGCGTCGTATCCAGCCGGCACACCGGCCATCGTCTGGCGGCCCTCGCGTACGGGAACAGCTGTCTGGCGGACTTTATTAACGTTGGTGATCGGCAAACCTGAACTCTTTCAAAAGCTGCATGACGCGGTGATCGTGTTCCTGCGGCGGCACGGTGCGCCCGGTCAGCCAGTCATATAAGTCCGGATCGGGACATGCCAGCAGGTCTTCGAAAAGATCCAACCCCTCGGCGTCAAGTTCGGGCAAAATCTTGTCGGCAAAACTGCCAATCAGCAAATCCGCCTCGCGTGTGCCGCGATGCCACGCCCGGAACAACAGCCGTTTGCGGCGGATGGTGGTTGCATTTTCCTTGAGATCGGGGTTCATAGCGCTCGATATCCACTTCCACCGGAACCGTTCAATGGACATCTCCAAAATCGCCACTGGCAAGAACGCCCCCGATGACATCAACGTGATCATCGAGATACCGCAGGGCGGCGCGCCCGTGAAGTACGAGATGGACAAGGAGTCGGGTGCCATGTTCGTCGACCGGTTCCTCAACACCGCGATGTTCTACCCGGCAAACTACGGCTTCATCCCTGGCACGCTCTCAGACGATGGCGACCCCGCCGATTGCATGGTAGTGGTGCCGGTGCAGGTCGTGGCGGGCTGCGTGATCCGCTGCCGGCCCGTCGGCGCGCTGCTGATGGAAGACGAAAGCGGCATGGATGGAGAAGATACTTGCCGTGCCGGTGGAAAAGCTGCATTCGAT
>CALMVH010000117.1 GCA_937873165.1 uncultured Rhodospirillales bacterium | reverse complement strand
CTCGATATGCGCATCGTTGCGCTCGACATAGGCCAGCAGCGCGAAGTAGTCGTTCGGCTTCACGCTTTCCATGTGCGCCTTCAGGTAGCCCTTCAGCGATTGTTCGGAAGCCCGGCTCTTCAGCCCTTCGGCATTCTTCTCGTCGGTGAACAGCTTGATACCGTCCGCCTCGAAGAACGGCGTTTCCGGCGGCAATGAACCCGAAGCTTCGTAAGCCGTGGTTAACTTTTTCGTTTCGATCTTGCTGGCTTCGACATCGGGCTGGTCGAACGGGTTGATGCCGATGATGGCGCCCGCGACGGCGATCGCGATCTCCCAGCGGAAGAACTCCTGACCGATCTGCGCCGGGTCGGCCAACGCGATCTTGATCACCGGATGTCCCGCCTTGGCCAGCGCGTCCAGCTTGCTGTCCTCGTCCGAGTCCCCGCCGCCCTCGCCGATCACATGCAGATGCACAAACATCCGGTCGTGACCGTATACATCCGGAGAGCCCAACGCCTCGAGGTCGACCGGGATCAGCCCCTTGCCGATCTTGCCGGTCGACTCGGCGATCAGCTGTTCCGCCCAAGCGCCGAAATCGTACAATTTCGGCGAGGCGATGATGGTGACTTTGTCGCGGCCACGCACCCCTGCCGTGCCCAGCACCGCGCCCAGCAGGAAGCCAGGGTTCTGGCTGGCTGGAACCGTCGGTCCGCAGGCCCGCACCATCTCCGCCGTGCTAGCGAGGAACTTCGCCGTATCCAGGCCCATCGCAGCGCCCGGCGCCATGCCGAAATCCGACAGCACTGAATAACGGCCGCCGATGGTCTTCAGCCCATAATAGATGCCGGAGAACTTATCACCCTCCGCCACCTTCTGCATGTTCGAGCCAGGATCGGTCACGGCGACGAAGTGATCGCCCGCCTTGTCGCCCAGCACGGACCTGGCGCGTTCGAAGAAGTACTGCTTGAAGATGTTCGGTTCCAGCGTCGAACCCGACTTGCTGGACACGACGAACAAGGTGTTGGCAAGATCGATCTTCGACTCGAAGGTCTTGATCTGCTGCGGATCGGTCGAGTCCAGCACCAGCAGTTCGGGATAGCCTGGCTGACGTCCGAAGGTCTTTTCAAGAACTTCGGGCCCAAGGCTGGAGCCGCCCATGCCGAGCAACAGCACATGGCTGAACCCACCCGACTTGCCGCGCTCCAATAGTTGTTTCAGCGGCTCGGGATTGGCGAGTTGCTCGTCGACAATGGTCAGCCAGCCGAGCCACTTCGCCTCGTCGGCGCCGGTCCAGACCGATGCATCGTACTCCCACACCCGGCGCATCGTGCCGTCCTTCAGCCACCCGGTCGTCGTTTCCTTGACGGCGGCCTCCAGTTCGGGGTCGAGCTGCCACGACATGCCGTTCAGGCGGTCGCCCAGAAAGGCCACGCGCTTCTTCTCGACCGCGCCCAGCAATTGGTCGAAGGCATCGGCGAACAACTGCACACCCTGCTGCACCAGCTTTGTCGTGACCTGATCCATATCGACGCCAGACTTCTTCAGCGCCTCCAAGGTCGCATGCGCACCGGGCAGGTCATCGGACAGGCTGTCGCGCGGCTTGCCGTGGTCGCGGAAGGCATCCATGGTCGCGGGCGGAATCGTATCGACCGTCTCAGGCCCGATCAGTTCCTCGACATAGCGCACGTCGCTGTACGCCTTGTTCTTCATGCTGGTGGAGGCCCAGAGCAGGCGCTGCGGATGCGCGCCCTTGGCTGCCAGTTCCGTCCATTCCGGCGCCGCAAACAGATCCTTGTACATCTGGTAGGCGATGCGGGCGTTGGCGATCGCCACCTGCCCCTTGACCTTGTTCAGCGTCTCCGCCTTTGAGGGATCGGCCTTGATCTTCTCGTCCAGCATCTGGTCGACCAGCGTGTCTATGCGGCTGACGAAGAAGCTGGCGACGCTGGCTATGCGGCTGACGTCGCCGCCGCTAGTCGCCAGTTTCTTCACGCCCGCGATGTAAGCCTTCGCCACGGCCGCGTATTCGCTTTGCGCGAACAGCAACGTAACGTTGACGTTTACGCCCTCGCCGATCAGCGTCTCGATGGCAGGAATACCGGCCTTGGTCGCGGGAACCTTGACCATCAGGTTCTGGCGGTCGACGGCCTTCCACAAGCGGCGCGCCTCGTTCAGGGTCGCGTCAGTGTTGTTGGAGAGGTAAGGCGAGACTTCGAGGCTGACATAGCCATCGACGTACTTCGATTCCTCATAGACCGGCTTCAGCTTGTCGGCGACGTTCTGAATATCGACCACGGCCATCGCCTCGTACAAATCGCCGACCGAAACCGATCCTTGGGCCAGCAACGTCTTTAACTGCTCGTCGTACACGTCTGATCCGCCCATAGCCTTTTCGAAGATGGTCGGGTTGGACGTGACGCCCTTCAACCCATCCTCCCGCACCATCTTTTCAATAATACCTTTGGAAAGGTCGGCTCGGTTGACGTTGTCGAGCCACGGGGACTGCCCGAACTCGGCCAGTTGCTTCAAGGGGTTCATGTCTTCGCTCGGCTCGGTGTTGAGGGCAGTGGTCATGGTTCAGCCTTGCTTGGCGTTGAGAGCGATCTGGCTGATGGCGGCTTCGGCGATCTTGTCAGTGGTGAAGCCGTACTTCGTCAGCAGGTCCTTCAGCGGCGCGGAACTGCCGAAGGTCGTCATGCCGATGGTGGCGCCGCCCATGCCGACCCACTGGTGCCAGCCCATGGTCGAAGCCTGCTCCACGGATACACGTGCCTTGACCGATGGCGGCAGCACGCTGTCGCGGTAGGCGTCGTCCTGCTTCATGAACAGCTCCCATGACGGCATCGACACAACGCGGGCGCGGACGCCCTTGCCCTCCAGTTCCTTTTGCGCGTTTACGATCAGCTGCACCTCGCTGCCCGTGGCGATCAAGATCACCTGGGGCTCGCCGCCCTCGCTGTCGCGCATGATATAGGCCCCCTTGGCGACGCCGCTGGCGGGCGCATACTGGGTCCGGTCGAATGTCGGCAGGTTCTGGCGCGACAGGATCAGGCACACCGGGTGGTGCGTTTGCGCCATGATCACGCGCCAGGATTCCACGACCTCGTTGGCGTCTGCCGGCCGCAGCACCAGCATGCCCGGGATCATGCGAAGGCTGCCGATCTGCTCCACCGGTTGATGGGTCGGGCCATCCTCGCCCACGCCGATGGAGTCGTGCGTGAAGATGTGGATGACCGGCAGCTCCATAAGCGACGACAGGCGGATCGGATTGCGCATGTAGTCGCTGAAGATCAGGAACGTCGAGTCGAACGCGCGCATGTTCGACACGGCCAGCCCGTTGGTGACCGAACCCATCGCATGTTCGCGGATACCGAAGTTGACGTTGCGCCCGGTTTCGGTTGGCGACATCGTGCCTTCGCCTTTGAGGATGGTCTTGGTGGACTTGACGAGGTCCGCCGCGCCGCCGACCAGCCAGGGTACGTTGTGCCCCAGGATCTCCAGCACCTTGGCGGAGGACTCACGGGTGGCGACGCCCTTCTCGTCCGCTTCGAATTTCGGGAAATCTTTGTCCCAGCCGTCCGGCAGCTCGCGCTTCTGCATCTGCATCAACTGGCGGCCGAGCTCACTGTTCTGCTCGTTGTATTTCTGGGCAAGCTGGGACCACGCGCCATGCAGCTGCCTGCCGCGCTGGCCGATGCCGCCGGCGAAATGCTGACGAACCTCTTCGGGAACATAGAAGGTTTTATCGAGCGGCCAGCCGTAGAATTTCTTGGCGGCAACCAGGTCGTCATGGCTGATGCCTTCGCCATGGGCGTCGTTGGTCCCCTGCGCCTTGGGTGCGCCGTAGCCGATGATGCTGTGCACCAGGATAAAAGTCGGCTTGCCTTCGGTACGCTTGAACTCTTCCAGCGCCGCCCGCACCGCGCCGATGTCGTTCGCGTCCTTTACCTCGATCGTGTGCCAGCCATAGGCTTCGAACCGCTTCAGCGTGTCTTCGCTGAGGCTGATGCTCGTATCGCCGTCAATCGTCACATGATTGCTGTCATATATCCAGCAGAGGTTCGACAGCTGAAGGTGGCCCGCCAGCGACGCCGCCTCCTGGCTGACGCCCTCCATCATGCAGCCGTCGCCGGCCAGCGCGTAAACGTCGTAGTCGAATAGCTCGAAGCCGGGCTTATTGAAGTGGCTCGCTTGGATTTTAGCTGCAATCGCAATGCCGACGCTGTTGGCGACACCCAGGCCGAGGGGCCCGGTCGAGCATTACACCCCGGAGGTCAGGTAAAACTCCGGGTGGCCCGGGCACTTGCTGTCTACCTGGCGGAACTTCTGGATATCCTCGATGCTCACCGCCTCCTTGCCCGTCAACTGCCCCTTGTGATCGACCTCCCTCACGCCCGTCAGGTTCAGCATCGAGTACAGCAGCATCGAGGCGTGTCCGACAGACAGCACAAAGCGGTCGCGGTTCGGCCCCAGCGGGTCGGCCGGATCGTAGCGCAGGTGGTTCTGCCACAGCTCGTATGCCACGGGCGCCGCCCCCATGGCCGTGCCAAAGTGACCAGACTTCTCTTTCTCGACGGCATCGATCGCCAGCGTACGTATCGTGTTGATCGACAGCGTTTCGATGTCCTGCGGGTTGCTTTCCGCACCCGCGTCGTCTTCGCGGACCTGGGCCTGGCTCATACGGGGAATCTCCTGAGATCGAATGGTATGGTTAACACCTGACTTGGCGCCCGGTTTCCACCTTTGTTGGCGCTTTGGCAAGGGGCATCGAAGAAGTCGCGGATCCCGGCGCTATACGGCCTTGACCTCGAAGTCAGCGCCTTCCCATTTGTCGGCTTGCGGCCAGAAAAAGGTAAAGGTTACCACCGTTCCCTTTGGCAGGTCCTTGGT
>CALMVH010000116.1 GCA_937873165.1 uncultured Rhodospirillales bacterium | reverse complement strand
GTCCCAGCTGATCGATCTTGCGGCTTTTGAGGCCGCGCCGGTGAAGACCGAGCCCTACAAATACATGATCGTGCCGAACTTCGTGCCCGCCGAGGCATTGAGCGAGTTGAACGAGTCTTTCCCGAAGATTTCCAAGGCCGGCAGCTTCCCCTTGGCGAGCCTGCGCGGCGGCAAGGCATTCAACCAGCTGGTCGACAGGCTGGAGGCACCCGAACTGCGCCGCCTGATGGAGCAGAAGTTCAGCATCGACCTGACCGGCCGCCCCACCATGATCACCGTGCGCGGCGCCTCGCGCCTGAAGGATGGGCAGATCCATACGGATAGCGAAAGCAAGCTGCTGACGGTTCTGATCTACCTCAACCGCGACTGGACGCAGGAGGGCGGCCGGCTGCGCCTGCTGCGCTCGCGCGACATCAACGATTACGTGGCTGAAATTCCGCCAACGGGCGGCACCCTGCTGGCGTTCCAGCGCTCCGACAAGTCGCTGCACGGGCACCTGCCCTGCGAGGGTATCCGGCGTTCGGTTCAGCTGAATTGGGTGCGCGATGCGTCCGTGGTCGCAAACCAGGGCCGGCGGCATGGCTTGTCGGCCTTTATCAAGCGCCTGCTGCCCGCCCAGCACGTGCCGGATTGAAGCCATGCCCTTGTTCGGACCCAAGCGCGCCATCATCCGGCGCTTCGAATTCACCGACAACCTGCGCAGCATGAAGCCCGACCTCCGCGTGGCGAATGCGCTGGAGCACATCGCCTACAGCCTTGGGCGCATCGAGCAGATCGTTACAACAAAATGGGGCGAGCCGCCCGTGCCCGAGGAGCCGAAGGCGGACGAGTGAGGGCGGTCGAACCCATTCGGGCTGAACCCCGGCGCATCCTCGTCATTAAGCTGGGTGCCATCGGGGATTTCTTCATGGCCATGCCGGCGTTCCAGGCGATTCGCCGACATCATCCCGATGCCAGGATCACCTTGCTGACCACCCGCTTCTTTGTTGCCATGGCGACGGATTCCGGCTGGTTCGATTACGTCATGATCGACAACAAGCCGAAGCGCAACCCCTTCGCGTGGCTGAACCTCGCCCGGTTCCTGAACTCGGGTTTCGACCGGGTGTACGATCTGCAAACCAGCGGCCGCAGCAACCTGTACTATAAGCTGCTGCTTAGAAAACCGGAATGGTCCGGCAACGCCAAGGGATGTTCCCACCCCGATCCAACCACCGTCCGCCGCGCCGTGCATTCCTTCGAACTGCGCCGGGCGCAGCTGCGCAGTGTCGGCATCGCGGATGTGCCGTTCGCCGATTTGTCATGGCTGACGCAAGGCAGGCGGCACAGCGTACCGGGTCAGACCGTGCTGCTGGTGCCCGGCGCTGCGGCACATCGCTCAGGAAAGCGCTGGCCGGCCGCTCACTATGCGGCACTGGCGGCATGGTTGCAGGGCCAGGGATACCGGCCGGTCGTGATCGGGGGCAAGGATGAAGCCGAAGCGGCGCGCCTGATAACCCTGGCGGCTCCAGCCAGCGTGGACCTGACGACCCGCACCATTTTTGCCGACATTGCCGACCTCGCCCGCGATGCTGTGTGCGCGATCGGCAACGACACCGGTCCGATGCACCTGATCGCCGCCATCGGCTGCCCGTGTTTGGTGCTGTTCTCCAGCCATTCCGACCCGAACCACTCCGCGCCGCGGGGATCCCAGGTGCGCATCCTGCGGCGCGACGATCTGGCAACCTTGAGCGTGGCAGACGTTCAGCAACAGGTGGAAGCGGCTCTTCAGCAAGATCCGGAGTCCAGCCGGGCATCCTGTCTGGGCCAGAACAACGGGGCATGAGGACCGCCGAACTGCCTTCCGGGCTTCGCGCCGGCATCGATGCGCTGCTTGAGGGCGTTTCCCGCAACGATCTGGCGCGGCGGGCGGCGCTGGTATCGCACAATTACCGCCAGGGCGGCGCGTCGCGCAAGACCATCCTCGGCTCGCAGGATGGCCTGGCATACCTGCTGTCACGCCTGCCGGCCACGTATGCGGCGGTGATGTCGGCGTTGTTCCACGTGAAACAATCTATGCCGGACTTCGCCCCCGCCACGCTGCTGGATGTTGGCTGCGGTCCCGGCACGGCGGGATGGGCCGCGTGCGAGGTTTTCCCCAGCCTCGCCAGTGCGGTGTTCCTCGACGACAGCGCCATTTTCCGCACACTTGGCAAGTCGCTGGCGGCGGACCATCCCGTGCTGGGGCAGGCGCCGTTCCAGGATTGCGACCTGACGTCAGCCGATAGTGGCTTGCCCAGTACCGATCTGGTGATCGCATCCTATGCGCTGGGAGAACTGCGCCAGCCGCCGCTTGGCGAGTTGTGGAACGCCGCGCAAGGCGTGCTTCTGATCGTCGAGCCGGGCACGCCCGCGGGATACGCGAACATAGTCAGGTGGCGAGCGATGCTGTTGCAGCAAGGGGCGATACTGGCCGCGCCCTGTCCACACCACGAGCCCTGTCCGATCGACCCACCCGACTGGTGCCACTTCGCCCAGCGCCTGCCGCGCCGCCGCGATCACATGATTCTGAAAACCGCGACCGTCCGGATCGAGGACGAAAAATTCTCGTACATCGCCGTTGCCAGGATGCCGGTTACGGCCCGACCGGAAGGCCGGCTGCTGCTGCCTCCGCGCCTGTCGCCAGCGGGCATTGCCTGCAAGACCTGCACCCAGGGCCGCATCGACACTGTGACCGCATCCAAACGCGACAAACCGGCCTTTAAAGCACTAGACCGGTTGCGCTGGGGCGACGGACTGGACAATTGCTAGCTGGTTAAGGGCACGACCGAAGATCGCGAGAAGCAGGCCGCCTTTGTATGTTGGCCTGCCTTTCCCCTTTACATCTTCGGCTTGGTCTGCAGGTCGGCCAGGCTCACCATGGTTCCCGTCGGGATGCCCATCTTCTTTTCGGCGTCCTGCACCATCTTCAGGTGCTCTTTCAGCTGAGGCAGGGTTTGCATGGCGATCTGCTTCAAGCCCGGGTTCATGCCCATATCGGCTTCCGCCTGGAAAGCAGATACGGCGTCGCGATGTTCCTTGTCCTGAATCATCAGGTAGGTCTTGGCAAAATCCGCGTCAGACGCAGAGTCAAGCATCCCGACTTCCATTTCGTGGCTCTTGTCCAGGCTGCCCATGCGGTACACGTCCGCGTCGCTGGCGGCCGAAGACAGCTTGTCCGCATCCATGCGGTGATCCTTGATGAAGGTTTTCGCGATGGCGTTCAGGTCGGGGTCCTTGCTCTTGTCCTCGACCATCTCGGAGGTCTTGATTTCGGTCAGATTGCCCTGGTCGGCATCCATCACGAACAGGCCGTCCTGGGCCGAGGCCTTCATCGGCATGTCGGCGGCGCTGGCATGCGTCGACATAAGAGGCGCGGAAAGAAGGACGCCGATGGAGGCGGCCATGATCATGGTGCGGTTCATGACATCGTGCTTTTGAAAGAAGTGATCCGGTAGCGTATCGGCAAACGGCGGCTCGAAG
>CALMVH010000115.1:598-13134 GCA_937873165.1 uncultured Rhodospirillales bacterium | reverse complement strand
CCGCCGCGGAAACCAAAGGACAGCGACACGACCGGGATGCGGTGATCCTCGATGAACCACACATGCAGGCCTTTCGGCGTCACCACATCCTTGACCTCGGCTGCCTGCGCCGCCGGAGCGAAGAGGATGGCCGCAAGCGCAGCTATAAGCGCGACGCGTTTCATCGTATCGGCCCTCCGGCGCTGGCGGGAGACATCATGGCAGGCGCGTCGGTTCCCACCGTGCCGTGTTCGGGAAGCAACTCGCCCGTGGTGGGCAGTTGTGACAGGATCTTCTTCAGCGCCGCATTTACCTGCTCCAGAGTCACGGCATTGATCCTGTCCGGCCATTCTTCGACATCGTCGATGGTTCTGCCGATTGCCAGTTCCTCTCCCAGGACATTGGCAGGCCCCGCCACGCTGTCACGCTGCAACATGGCGTCCTGCGTCAGGCGTGTCTTGGCCGAGTCCACTTCGGCCTGCGTCACGCCATGCGCCCGGATATCGTCCAGCTCGGCATCGACCGCCGACTCAAGGGCGGCGATGTCTATCTTCGCGGCTGGGCTGGCATAGATCTCGAATGCGCCCGGATCGACGCTGTCCTGGGAGTATCCGGTCGCAACGCCGCTCGCGATGCGCTTTTCGACCACCAGGCGATTGTACAGCCGGCTGGCGCTGTCGCCGCCCAGTATCTGCACGCCCACTTCCAGGGCATACGCCTCGTTGCCTTCCGCCGTGTGGTAGTTCGGCGCGGGAAACAGTTTCAACGTCACAGGCTGGCTGACCTGCGCATCGCGCAGGATCACGCGGCGCTCACTGGTATCCGGGGGATCGACAGGCCGGTTGCGGGCGGGGATATCCTTGCGCGGAATGGGCCCGAAAAACTTCTCAGCCAGCGACTGCACCTCCGCCAGCGTGACGTCGCCCGAAACGACCAGCACGGCATTGTTGGGACCATACCATTTATTGTACCACGCCATCGCATCCGCGGTCGTGAGCTGTTCCATCTCGGATCGCCAGCCGATGATTGGAATATGATACGGGTTGTTCAGGTAAAAGGCGGCGTTCACCTGCTCGTTCAGCCGGGCCGCGGGTACGCTTTCCAGCGTCTGCCGCCGTTCCGCCAGGATCACGTTGCGCTCGGGGTTCACGACGGCATCCGACAGGCGCAGGTTCTGCATGCGGTCTGCTTCCATTTCCATGATCACCGGCAGGCGGTCCTTGGCAATCGATTGGAAATAGGCGGTGTAGTCCCACGACGTGAAGGCGTTGTCGTTGCCGCCATTGGCCGCCACGATCTTGGAAAACTCACCCGGCTTGATCTTGTCCGTGCCCTTGAACATCAAATGTTCCAGGAAATGGGCGATGCCAGACTTTCCCTTAACCTCGTCGGCAGCCCCTACCTTGTACCAGACCATTTCGGTCACGACGGGCGCGATATGATCTTCGATCACAACGACCTGCAGCCCGTTCGGCAGTGTGACGGTGGCCGGGTGAAACACGCCCTTGTGAGAAACCGCAGCGGCTGGCGCTGGTCCAGAGTCAGATATTTGCGCCTGTGCGCCGGCCAACGGCGGAAGGCTAAAAGCGCAGGCGGCAAGCCACCACCGCAAGGGCGCGCTCCGCCTCATTGCTTGGCGCTGTGGATGCTGGGATCGGTCGGGCCCTGATTTTCCGTGCTGTCGGCATCGCTGTCCTTTGGCGTCTCGCGCGGGGGCTTCAGGGCGAAGTCCGGGGGAATGGCCAGCGTGGAATTGGTGGGCACGGTAACGCCATCGTCGACATTCGAGCGCGACATGCCCAGCGCCGATCCCAGATCATCGCAAGCGGTCAACAGCAGTGACGCCGCCAGCGAGGCGGCGAGAGCAACGCCCGCAGGGGCGATAGGCGACAGTTTCCGGCTCATCCGATCCTCATACATCCTTGAACGACACAGACCGTTTCGATTTCAGGCCCAACCCGTCGAGCAGCAGTAGCCCCACGCCGATGCAGACGCAACTGTCGCCGACGTTGAACGCCGGGAAGTCGTACTGCTGGTAATGGAAATACAGGAAGTCCGCCACCGCTCCGTAATGAAGCCGGTCGATCAGATTGCCGATCGCCCCGCCTATAACAAGGCCGAGCGCTGCTATCACCCAAGTCTTGCGAGCCTTTCGCAGGCTGACACCCAGGACCGCCAGAATGGTTAGCGTCAGCAACACCAGCAGGTTACGCTGCAGGCCGGACGTGTCGGTTCCGTTGCCCATCCCGAAGCTGACGCCCCGGTTCCACCACTGCACGATGCTGAAGAACGGCAGCACCGGCACCTGTTCGTGATCGGGAACCTGCATCCGGTTCAAGACGAACCACTTGCTGGCCTGATCGGCGCAGGCGGCTATCAACGCCACGACCAGTGCGATCCACCGGCGCGGTTTCATGCCGCGGCGTCCAAAGTCGCAACCGTGTCGGCGCAGCGATCGCACAGCGCCTCTGGGTGAGTTGCGACTTCCGGCAGGACACGCCAGCACCGTTCGCACTTTCCGCCCTCCGCCAGATGCACGGTAACGCCGATGCCCGGCACATCCGGCAACGAGAACGTTCCACACAAACCCTGGCTGACGGTCAGGCTGGACACGATGGCGAGCGTATCCAGCGGGAACTCGCAGTCTTTCAGCCACGTGAACACAGCCCTGTCCTCCACGAACAATTCAGGCTGCGCCTGTAGCGACGAGCCGACCTTTTTCTCGGCGCGGGCCAGCTCTATCGCGCCGGTAATCACCGCGCGAACGTCACGCAGCTTTTGCCAGTTCTCGCCCAGCGCTACGTCGTGCCATTCGTCGGGCAGATCGGGGAATGGCTGCAGATGCACGCTGCCCTGCCCGCCTTTCGCCGCCCAGGCTTCCTCCGCCGTGAAACACAGCACAGGCGCGAGCCACAGGATCAGGCATTCCAGTATATGGCTCATGACCGTTCGTGTCGCCCGGCGACGCAGTTCCGAAGGATGATCGCAGTAAAGGCTGTCCTTGCGGATATCAAAGTAGAACGCCGACAGATCCACCGAGGTGAACTGATGCAGCCGCGTCATCATCGTCGTGAAATCATAGGAGTCGAGCGCAGCCCGGCGTTCGCCGTCCAGCACTTTCAAACGGTGCAGAACCCAGCGCTCCAGCGGCGCCATGTCCGAAAGCGGCACCCGTTCGGCCTCGGTGAACCCGTCCAGGGCGCCCAGCAGGTACCGCAGCGTGTTGCGCAGGCGCCGGTAGGTCTCGCCCGTTTGTTTCAGGATTTCCGGACCGATGGAAACATCCTCGGCATAGTTCGATCCCGCGATCCACAGGCGCAGGATATCCGCGCCCTCGCGGTCGTATACGCTTTGCGGGGCCACGACGTTGCCGATGGATTTCGACATCTTGCGGCCCTGCTCGTCCAGCGCGAAACCGTGTGTCAGCACCGCATTGTACGGCGCACGGCCGCGCGTGCCGCATGATTCGAGCAAAGATGACTGGAACCAGCCGCGATGCTGGTCCGAGCCTTCCAGATACAGGTCGGCGGGCCAGCGCAAGTCGGCGCGGTCCTCCAGCACGAACGCGTGCGTCGAGCCGCTTTCGAACCACACATCGACAATATCCATAATCTTGTCGTACTGCGCGGCATCGTAGTCCTGCCCCAGGAAGTCGCCTGGCGGCCGCGCATACCAGCTGTCCGATCCTTCCGCCTCGAACAGCTCCACGATGCGGGCCAGCACCGCTTCGTCTTTCAGCGGTTCGCCGGTCTCCCGATGCACGAAAAAGGCTATGGGCGTACCCCATGCCCGCTGGCGACTGATGCACCAATCGGGGCGGCCCTCGACCATGGAATAAAGACGGTTGCGGCCCTGCGCAGGGTAGAACGCCGTTGCATCCAGCGCCGCCAGCGCTTTCTGCCGCAGGTCGTGCGTTTGCATCGAGAGGAACCATTGCGGCGTGGTGCGGTAGATGACCGGCGCCTTCGAACGCCACGAGTGTGGATACGAATGCGTAATCGAGCCCTTGGCCAGCAATCCGTTGGCGGCGATCAGCGCACCGATCACCGCGCCGTTCGCGTCTCCCGGCTTGCCGTCGGCCGTAAAGACCTGCTTGCCGGCGAACAGCGGAACCTGCGGATAGTACGTGCCTGAATCGTCAAGGGTCCGCGGCACCTCGATGCCGTGCGCCTTGGACAGGTGAAAGTCGTCCTCGCCATGACCGGGGGCCATGTGGACGAAACCGGTGCCTGCCTCTTCGGTCACGAAGTCGCCAGCCAGCATCGGCACATCGAACTCATAACCCTGTCCGCGCAGCGGATGCGCCAGCGTCGCACCGGCAAAGGCCGAGCCCGGACGCGTGTCCAGCAGCGTGAACTTTGTGATCTTGGCCTTCTCGAAAGTGCCTTCTGCCAGTGAACGCGCCAGACACAAGCGGTCCCCGACCTTCGCAAGCGATCCTTCGGCCGTGGCCTCCACTTCATAAAGCCCGTAGGCGATCTCTGCCCCGAAGGCGACGGCGCGGTTGCCCGGCATGGTCCAGGGCGTGGTCGTCCAGATCACGACTGATGCACCGGCTCCCGGGCCGCTCAGAACCGGAAACTTTACCCAGACGGTGGCGGATTTGTGATCGTGGTATTCGATCTCCGCCTCGGCCAAGGTCGTTTTTTCCACAGTCGACCACATGACGGGGCGAACGCCCTGGTAGAGGCTGCCATTCGTCAAGAACTTGTGGATTTCCGCAACGATCTGCGCCTCGGCATGGTTCGTCATGCTGAGGTAAGGGTTATCCCAGTCGCCGAGTATTCCAAGGCGCTGGAACTCCTCGGCCTGCACCTTGACCCATTTCGCCGCGAACGCGCGGCATTCCGCCCGGAACTCCAAAACAGGCACGTCGTCCTTCGAGATGTTGCCCCCACCCTCACGGTAACGTTCCTCGACCTTCCATTCGATCGGCAAGCCGTGGCAATCCCACCCGGGCACGTAGGGCGCGTCGAACCCCATCATCTGGCGCGACCGGATCACGATATCCTTCAGGATCTTGTTGGTCGCGTGTCCGATGTGGATCGACCCGTTGGCGTAGGGCGGACCATCGTGCAGGATGAACTTGTCTCGTTCCTTCGAGGCTGTCCGCAGCTGGCCGTACAGGTCGTCACTCTGCCACTGCTTCAGAATTTCCGGTTCTTTCGCCGCCAGGCCCGCCCGCATGGGAAAGCCGGTCTGCGGCAGGAACACCGTGTCTTTATAATCTCGCGCCATCTCGCCACTAAAGCAAAGCCCGCCTGCGAGTGGAAGCGTTTTAAGGATGCGCCGGCCGGTCCACGACCTGAAACAGCTTGAGGTCGGTCTTCACTCCCACCGGCCATTGCCGCTGTTTCAGCCACGGCGGCAGGTCGCCGTCCATGATCCGCGTGTAGAAGGTTGGCTGCCGGAACTCCTTGTCGGGAGTCGAGTATTTCCAGTAAAGCTCGCTGTCGATCACCCCGAAGCGATCGCGGTCCGATGTCGGACACAGCAGCATGAAATCGACATGGTGATCCTCGACCATCGCGTGCGCCGACTCCCAGCCAAAATCGCGCATCATCAGGTAGATGTCGTTGATCCCACGCGCATCGCCGTGATAGTTGCCGGCCAGCGTCCGATAGCTGGTACCGAACAGGAATTCCGGCATCCTGTCGAGATCGATGGCAAAAATCGGGCTTGGTCCGTTTGCCCGCAGAAACGCTTCTTCGTTTATGACCGGCAGCACATCCGCCAGCTTGCAATTAGCGGATTTGTATCCTGTGAACCGGTGCGGATGAGTCCTGAGGTAGCTTCCGACGAAGTAGTTTCCTGCCAGTAGATACGCCGAGCAGCACACGATGATCGTTCCTGACGCGCCCCGGATGACAGGATTAGTCGAGTGCCTGATGGAATGGAGGACGTAAAAGGCTGCGAAGGCTCCCATGGCCAAAAAGTAAGACGAATACCGTATATGGCTGTAAGCGCCTATCCCAAGGGCGGTAAGGGCCGCTCCATAGAGAACTTTGCGCGGCACAGATAAATTGCGCGCAACGGCAAGAGCGGGGACGCCGATGATGCCGTTGCCGAGAAACTCGAACACATGCCACGGATGCCTGACCGGCCCGAACTCACCGATGGAAGGATTCCACTCGTGCATGACGAAATAGTTGAACTGCTGCACGAGCGAACCGATGGGAAACATTGTCTGCTGAAGAGCCAGCGATGCAACGCCACAAGCGGCAAAACAGGCCAGCCGTTGCCCAGCCGATCCCAGAGGAAGACCGGTGACGATCAGGATGCTGCCAAGCTGTAGTCCCGCCGCAAACACGTAGGAAAGCGATAGCCGGTCGACCTCGATACTGGCGTAGCCACCATAGGGTGGATCGACAAGGATCCCCGCGAGCGCCACTCCGCAAAAAAGGGTGGCGATCAGCCGCAGGTTGTCCACCTGGCGTTTTCCCTCCATGATCCACAACAAGCAGGCGTACGCGAAAAAAGTCGCAATGAAGATAAGGCTTTCAAAGCTGACCCAGAGCCCCAGGCCTGCGCTGATCCCTGCAATGGCGGCGGGCCACCGGCCACCGCAATGTCGCTCGATCCGGACAGCCGCGCCCAGCAGGGTAAGCGTAAGCCACAAGATCAGGATATGATGACTGGCGGTTCCGATTTGCGAGTAGGCCACGATGTCGACCGAGGTGACAGCCGTCAGGGCAAAGGCAGCCGCCACAGCTGGCGGCATTAGCGGTCGAGCTGAGACGTAGGCGGTCGCGAGGCACAGCGCGGCGAGGCATGGACCCGCCATAAGGCCGATCCAGAGCAGCGCCGTATCAAAAGGGAGGAACCACAGCAGCCTTGCGGCACCCAGCAGCATCCAGCTGAACAGCGAAGACCAGTGCAATACCATGCCGAACGGCGCATCGTTGCGGCTGAAAAAGCCAGGCTGCCATGTTCCATCGTGCATGGACTTCACGATGGTAAGCCGCAGCACTGTGTCGGGATCGCTGAAGGAGCCCCCGCCAAGCGGAAATCTGATGGATTGGCTCCACTCAAGGTTCAGGACACCCAACGCCAGCAAAGCCAGTATGACAGGATACGCCGGTTTTACCCTGTTCCACAAGCGTTGGTATGCCGGGTTGGAATGCGGTAACAGCATCGCACCCGAAGACAGGTCATGATCGATCGGCATTTCAGCACTAAAGCAAAGCAGATCACCCTATGGAAGGGTTTTGGCACCCGCCGGCCGGTCTACGACCTGAAACAGCTTGAGGTCGGTCTTCACTCCCACCGGCCATTGCCGCTGTTTCAGCCACGGCGGCAGGTCGCCGTCCATGATCCGCGTGTAGAAGGTTGGCTGCCGGAACTCATTGGCCGGGTTTGAATATTTCCGGTACAGGGCGGTACCGGTGACGCCGAAACGGTCGCGGTCCGATGTCGGGCATAGCAGCAGATAGCTGATTCCATGATCCTGGACCACGCCGTGCGCAAGGCCGGAGCCCAGGTCACGCATCATCAGGTACATGTCGTTGATGCCGCGCGCATCGGTATGGTAGGCCCCGGCCAGAGCCCGGTAGTCGGTTGTAAAAAGAAAGCGCGGGGTCTGGTCAAACGCCGTGACAAAGATCGGCGCGGCCTCTGCAGGGTCGAGAAAGGAGCGGTTCCGTAGCGATGGCAGAACATGCGACATCTCGCAGTCGGCCTGCTTGTAGAGGTAGGGATGGAACGAGTTGATGTAAAAATACTCGCCTAGGATGACGTTCCCCGCGACGAGGTAAAGCGCTGCCCAGAAAATCTGCTCATTCAGGCGCCGGTCGAGAACCGGCGACGAACGTCTCCTGTTCTGCAGATAATAAAACGAGGCAAGCGAACCGCCGGTCCAGAAGTACGGCGACATCCGCATGTGCGCCTGCGCCGCCACCCCGAGCCCCGCAAGCACCGCAAGATAGGTCCACTGCCGCCATGACGGCATCCTGGCTGCCAGCGTCAGTAGCACGGCTCCCAGGATGCCGTTGCCCAGAAAGAAAAAGACCTCCGGCGTGCTTTGGACCGGCATCATCTCGCCCAGCACCGGCATTTCTTCATCGCGTACAAACGGGTTGATCTGACTCAGCGGTCCCGCTTTGGTTTCGGGAAACACAAGGATCTCGATCGCGACGGATGCCACTGTCAGGGCACACAGGTATCCCAGCCGCCGCCAGCGCCGGCACGGGCGAACAGCGCGGCACAGCAAGACGGCAGCCAGTTGCAGCGCAAGGGCGAGCACATACGGAAGCGACACACGGTCCAGTTCGCGGCTGCCATAACCGCCATAAGGTGGGTCGATCCACAAGCCAAACAGCGCGACACCGCAGAGCGGCGTGGCGACATACAGCAGGGTGGCGGATCGCTGACTGCCCCCCTCCAGGATCCACAGGAGGAACAGGTATGCGCAGAACAGTTCAACAAAAGGTACGAGTTCGAAGCTGATCCACACGCCCAGCCCGGCACCGATACCCGCCCACAGGGCGGTACCATAACGCTGGGCCTGGCGATCAAGCCTGATCGCGGCGCTCAGCAGGCACAAGGCGACTAGCAGAAGCAGGATATGGTGGTTGGCAGTGCCGGTCCTGCCGTAGATCAGCACGCTGGCTTCGCAAGCGACGGAGAGCGCGTACACGCCCGCGAACACCGGAGATAGCAAGGGCCGCGCGCCGCAATATGCGACGGCCACGCAGCCCAGCGTAACGACCGGACCGGTCACAACGCCGACGATTGCCAAAGCGCGTTCGAAAGGCAGAAACCACAGCAGGTCTGCCGCCCCCATCAAGGCCCATGAAAACAGGCCTGACCAATGGAACACCATGCCGAAGGGCGCGTTGTCGCGGGCAAAAAATTCATGCTGCCAGCCTTGCGCGTGCATGGTCTTGACGAGTGCGAGGCGCATCAGGGTATCGGGATCGTGAAACAGGTCGCCGCGCGACAACGATCCAAGCCCGAAAGCCATCATTCCATGGGCGGACAGCACGAACAGCAGAACTAAAGGGAGCGGGTATTCGTCCGATAACCGGGTCCGCAAGCCCACCGAAGCGAGGCCGGCGCGCCGCTTACAGCCGGATACGCGGTTCCGCCAAAGCCGGCTGGGCGATCCCCAGCGACTGCATGGCCTTGAACACGATATGCGTCGCATTCAGGCCGGCCTCGTCATACTGCTTCACAGGCGATTCGTGATCCTGGAAAAGATCGGGCAGAGTCATGGTACGGATCTTCAATCCGTGGTCCAGCAGGCCGGCATCGGCAAGGTGGTGCAGGACCAGGGCGCCGAAGCCGCCGACGGATCCCTCCTCGATGGTGATCAGTACCTCGTGGTGCCGCGCCAGTTGCTCGATCAGTTCGGCGTCGAGGGGCTTTGCAAAACGCGCATCCGCCAGGGTTGTGGAAAGCCCCTTGGCGTTGAGTTCGGCTACGGCCTTGCGGCACTCGGCAAGGCGCGTGCCGAAGTTCAGGATCGCGATCTTGGTGCCTTCCGCCAGGATACGGCCCTTGCCGATCGGCAGAACCTCGCCTTTGGCGGGCCGTTTCAGGCCAACACCTTCGCCGCGCGGATAGCGCACGGCCGAGGGACAATCGTCGATTGCGGCGCAGGTCGCGACCATGTGCATCAGCTCTAGCTCGTCGCCGGCCGCCATCAGGACCATGTTGGGCAGGCAACCAAGGTATGCAACGTCGAAAGCTCCGGCATGGGTTGCGCCATCCGCACCCACCAGGCCGGCCCGGTCGATGGCAAAGCGCACGGGCAGGCTTTGCAGCGCGACGTCGTGCATCACCTGATCGTAGGCGCGCTGCAGGAACGTCGAATAGATGGCGGCAAACGGTTTAAGTCCTTCACATGCCATCCCGGCCGCAAAGGTGACGCCGTGCTGCTCGGCTATGCCGACATCGAAGAATCGGTCGGGAAAGCGTTCCTGAAATTTGTCCAGGCCCGTGCCCGACGGCATGGCGGCCGTGATCGCCACAATTTTCTCGTCAACGGCGGCTTCCGCCACCAGCGCATCGGCGAACACGCTTGTGTAGCTTGACGCGTTGGCCTTGGGCTTAGACTGCGCGCCCGTCACCACGTCGAACTTCGCCACCGCGTGCAGCTTGTCGGGCGCGGCCTCGGCCGGGGCGTAGCCATGGCCCTTCTTTGTCACGACGTGCACCAGCACCGGACCGTCATCCTCCGCATCGCGCACGTTCTGCAGAACCGGCAGCAGGTGCTCCAGATTGTGACCGTCGATCGGGCCGATGTAATAGAAGCCCAGTTCCTCGAACAGCGTGCCGCCGCCCGTCACCAGGCCACGCGCATAGGACTCGACCTTGTGAACGCCCTTGCTGACCGTGTCGGGAAACTTTTCCGCGATGTCGAAAGCCAGGTGCCGCATCGAACGGTAAGGGCGCGATGACAGCAGGCGCGACAGGTAGGCGCTCATTGCGCCGACTGGCGGCGCGATCGACATGTCGTTGTCGTTTAGGATGACGATCAGGCGGCCCTTCATGGCGCCGGCATTGTTCATGGCTTCGTAGGCCATGCCCGCGCTCATCGAGCCGTCGCCGATCACCGCCACGACCCGCTTCGGATCGTTGTTCAGGGTTGAGGCGACCTGCATGCCGAGCGCTGCGGAGATGGAAGTCGAGGTGTGCGCCGCGCCGAACGGGTCGTACTCGCTTTCCGAGCGCTTCGTGAAACCCGATAACCCACCGCCCTGGCGCAAGGTGCGCATCAGGCCACGGCGGCCCGTCAGGATCTTGTGCGGATACGCCTGGTGGCCGACATCCCAGATCAATCGGTCGCGGGGCGTGTCGAACAGGTAATGCAAGGCGACCGTCAGCTCGACCACGCCCAGCCCAGCCCCCAGATGCCCGCCGGTTTGCGAAACCGCGTCGATCATGTCGGTCCGCAACTCGTCCGCCAGCTGCTGCAGCTCGGAAGGCTTCAGCTTGCGGATGTCCTCCGGCCGGTCGACCGTATCGAGCAGAGGCGTTTTGGTGTTGCGGATGTTCATGTTTTCCTTTCCACGACGAACCGGGCCAAGGCCTGAAGGTAGGCAGCACGGTCTTCGAACATATCTAGGTGAGCCGCCGCTTGCGTCGCCAAAACGTCTGCCTGATCGCGCGCGCGGTCGATCCCGAGAATCGACACGAAAGTAGCCTTGCCGACCTCGCTGTCGCGGCCGACCGGCTTGCCGGTCTCCGCCTCGTTGCCTTGCACGTCCAGCAAGTCGTCGACGATCTGGAACGCAAGCCCCAGGTCGTGGGCATAGTTGTGCAACGCGTGGCGCGCCGTGTGCGACGCCTTGCCAAGGATGGCGCCTGCCTCGCAGGAAAACGAGATAAGCGCGCCCGTCTTCATTTGTTGCAAACGCGTGATCTCGGCGGCGTCCTCAATCGGCGCGGTTTCCGCCAGCAGGTCAAGCATCTGCCCGCCTACCATGCCGAGGGGTCCGGCGGCGAGCGCCAGCGCCTTTACCAGCCTGCACCGCACATTGGCATCGGCATGCGTGTCGGGTTCGGACAGCACTTCAAAGGCAAACGTCAGCAGCCCGTCGCCCGCCAGGACTGCGGTGGCATCGTCGAATACCTTGTGCACCGTCGGCTTGCCCCGGCGCAGGTCGGCATCGTCCATCGCCGGCAGGTCGTCATGGATCAATGAATAGCTGTGCACGAACTCGATCGCAGCCGCGACGCGGAGGGCGCATGCGGCATCGACGCCAAACATGGCGGCGCTTTGCATGACCATGAACGGGCGCATGCGCTTGCCGCCGTTCATGGTGCCGTGACGCATCGCCTCGTATAGCTGATGGCCCGATTCCCCTGCTGTCAGCAGAAGGGTACCCATCTCCGCCTCGACCTGCGTGGCAGCGTCCGCCATCATCTGGGCAAGGGACAGATTGGTGTTCGCGCTCACGGCATCAATTGTCAAAACTGGTCGCGGACAAGCCGCCCTCTGCGTTCAGGGTGATCTTCTCGATGCGAGCCTCGGCCTCGCGCAGCTTCGACTCGCAATGCCGCTTCAAGGCCACGCCGCGCTCGTAGGCGGTGATGGCCTGGTCCAGCTCGCCGCGCCCTTCCTCGATCTGGCGCACGATGCGGTCGAGTTCGGCCATGGCCTCCTCGAAGCTAAGCTTTGCGATGTCGGGGGCGGTAACGAGCGGCGCGCCCGGGGCAGGAGGTGTTTTCAAGTCAGGCATGAGTGCGCGAGACTAGGCGGATTGTCGCACAGTCTCAAGAAAAACCCGCGCGGAGGGCATCAGCGATTCCAAAAGCACTTTTTCAGAGTGCACGGTTTATCCAACTTGTGTGGAAAACCCGACTTAGGCCACCTAGCTTCGACTGTTGCGTTGCCTTTATCCCGAAAGCCCCGACTTTTTTATTTGCTTCATGTAGAGCCTCGGCGACGCGCCTACTTTTGTCGGACGGCTCCAGCAGCTTGGAAAATTTCTTGTTCATCATCGTATCCTCAAGTTGATCCGGTCGAGGCAGCACCGGATGATAATATTGCTCGTAATTTTCGCTAGCTAAATTTACATCGACTTGCCTTAGAACCCGGCGAACTGCAACGG
>CALMVH010000115.1:0-588 GCA_937873165.1 uncultured Rhodospirillales bacterium | reverse complement strand
CCGTGACGGGCGATGTCTTCAAGTCAGCCATGAGTGCGCGAGACTAGGCGGAATGTCGCACCGGCTCAAGAAAAACTAACGGCGGCCCGCGATCGCTGAGAGCAGGCTCCTAGAACCCGGCGAACTGCAACGGCACGGCGCAATCGGCTTCGGCGTCTTCCGAGCCGTTGCCGCCGGCCAGACCGGCAGGCAGCGCGGTTTTCAGGCAGATCGTGCTGCCACTGCCGCCGCCGCTGTTCTTGCCGTCCGCGATCGCCTGGACGTATCCGGCAAGATTGCTGGCCAGGCTTGTTATCTCCGGCGCTTGTTGCAGGGGCAGGGCAATCGCCTGGCTGATCGTGGCGGAAGCCGGCATCATGCCCGATGCGCCGCCGGTGGTCGGCGAGTCGAATGAAAAGGTCGCGGATGAAGACGCGGGTGTGCCGTTGTCCATCCCGGTGTTGGGGGAGGCCGGGATCGCGCGCAGGTCCGGCATTGCCGGCGCTTGCGGATGGGAGGGTGAAGCCGGCGTGGCGGGCGCGCCTGGCTGACCCGAGGGCGAAGTGGGAGAGGCTGGCGGGGTCGCTGGGGTCGATGCTCAAATCGGAC
>CALMVH010000114.1:975-4081 GCA_937873165.1 uncultured Rhodospirillales bacterium | reverse complement strand
CCAACTACTTCACCAACTGCGGCTACGATGCAGACTGAGCGGAAACCGCTCTAGTCACGCCCCGACCTCTCGCACCTGCCGCAGCACCAGCTGATCTCGGTCGCCGGGCTGGTCCTGGTCCGCCAGCGCCCCGGTACTGCCAAGGGCGTGATGTTCCTGACCATCGAGGACGAGACGGGCGCCATCAACCTGGTGATCTTCCCCGACCTCTACGCAGCGAACCGCCGCACGGTCCTCACTGGCCGCGCGCTGCTGGTCGAGGGGCAACTTGAAAAAGCCGGCAAGCCCGGCGGGGAGGTCATCCACGTGATCTGCCGCAGCATGACCGATATTACCGACCAGCTATCCGTGTTGACGGACAGCCTGGATCTCAGCTTAAAGGTCAAGAACGCATCTGAGACCGGCAGTGTGCGGGGCATCCCTATGCCTCGGAGTTTTCATTAACTGACCCGAAGCTGATATGCTGAACAGCGGCTGCTCATTGCGGATAGAGTGCGACTTCTAATACCTTCAGCCGGGCTTCTAGTCTCGCAGGGGGGGGGTAATAGCGGTGAGCCATCCGAAGCCGCGCTTGACCGCCCGTCGGCGCGGCAGGACCTCGAAGCCTGTTTGGTCATCGTTGCGTCAAATGAACCCCGATCATGAAGTCAAGATAGCCGCTTTGTCCAGCAGCTTGCTTCAGTCGTACGCGCCATCGGCGAACAGGTGCTTGACCTAGGTCACGGCTGGCGGATCGCATCAAGAATAGGCTATGCGCCTGCATGCCTGCGATATTGGCCGTGTGCTAGGCTGTGTATACGCGGGTGCCTCGTCAGACGCCGCATTTGCCTTCGGGGCGGATGGGGCGGATGAGCGGAAAAAGTCCATCCACCGTTATGTGCGTGTACGCGCATATAGGCACAGAACCTTACACGTTTTGTCGCCCCATCTGCCCCCTTGACTGTTCAGGCAAGCAAGGGAGATCTTACGAATCACCTGAGCGTTCCGTATGACCCGCTCAGCTTCACCCGGATCCCGCTAAAACCACGTTTCCCGTGGTTGCCAGGAGTGTTCTTCAGCGTTCTGCATCCGTGCCGTGTCAGGACATTGGACAGCCATTTGCTCGTGTGCTTTTGTTCACCGCGTGCCTCGGCGAACACTACCCAGCTTAAGAACAAGCTCTGCACCGTGTCAATGTAGTGTGCCTCGCCGGCATCGCAGCACTCTTCCATCCATTGTTGAACAGTGTCCTGCTCGGAGAAGTACCCTTCGGTCGCCTCGCTGACAATCGTCGGTCGGCTCATCTCGCCGCGCTGCCAAGCTAAGCAGCCGTCTATCATCCAGCGTAGGATACCAGGATACTCTGCCTGTAGCTTCGCTTCTAAGTCGCGATCGATCACCTGCGGCTGATGCTCGAATGGCACGATGTTGATGCGCCTAGCCATTGCGGCGTCCACATTGCGTAGGACCGGCTTGTGGTTGCCGACGACTACTAATTTGAACTGCGGCTGAAAAGTGAAATTGTCCTGACGCATGTAGCGCGCGGTAATTTTATCCCCGCCGGTCAGTTGCTTTATGCGACTTTCTGCCCAAGCCTGACCTTCCTCCGTTTCCGATGCCGTCACCAAGCGCGCGCCGTTGAGCATTGCCAGTTCCGTCGAGTGTCGCTCGCGCGGCGAGGAAATGAATGTTTCCATCGCCGCCGTTGTGGAGTAGTCGCCTAGGATTTTCGTTAGGCTATTGAGGTAAACGGATTTGCCATTGCCGCCAGGGCCGCAGATAAACATCAGCGAATGCTCGCGTGTGTCGCCCGTTAGCGCGTAGCCAGCATAGGCCTGAAGAAAAGCCGGTAAATCGCCGTCGCCGCCGGTTACATCATCAAGAAACTGGTTCCAAACCGGGCATTCGGCAACATTGGCCGGTGCCACACTGGTAAGGCGCGTGATGAACTCACTAGGTATAGAGGGGCGTAGTTCCCCTGTCCTCAGATCGACAGTGCCCGCTGGCGTGCCAAGCAAAAAGGTATCCTGGTCCCAGACCTTCGATGTCGTTGCTAAGCGCTGGTCAGCGCGCGCCATCCGTTCGACGGCGGCGGCCGTCGCCTGTTTGCCGAGCTGCTTCTTCTCCGCATCCAACTGGCTTCTAGCACTAAAGTCCCGACATAGGGTTCGAACACGGTCGAACGTCCGCATTTGGTGGTCACGGCACCAGTGCGTACCAGTCCAAATGTACCACGTCCCGATGTCATGGTCGTAACGCAAATGCTCAGTGTTTAGGTCGGCAAAGCGCAAGGCTATCCTGTCCTCGTTTAACGAGAGTGACAGATCTTTTTCGGAAGGCAAATTCCTTAACGATTTGCGCTTGCGAGGTGGCGCTTGAAAGATTTCGACGACGTTCTGTGTTGTCACTGCGGCTCCCGCATTAGCACATCGTTAAAGTCGGTGCCGACATCGGGCGGAAGACGAATATCGACCTTCCGGCCTTCGCGCTCCAGGCGTTCGGCAGTTTCTTCTGCCGCCAGCAGTCCTACCTCGCTTGCATCATTGTCGGCGCAGATGATAACTGTGCTAGCGAATGGCAACGCCGGCAGAATGATGTCGCGCATGCCGCCAGCGCAAACTGTAGACCAGCAGGACACGCCGAAGCACTGCTGTATGGTCAACGATGTCTCGATCCCTTCAGCGATCGCCATCTGCTGTGCTTGTGGCGCCAATCGGATGGCACCATGTTTGCGTCGACCTAACGTAGCTTTGTTCACCTTGTGCTCGATCTTCCTTCCGGCTTCCGTCAGGTAGGTCCGGTGCACGGCAGTGACTTCGCGACTAGGCCAGACACTGATCGAGGCAACCATGCCAGAAAAATGCTGCTGCGTTGGATTATGGTACAAGGAGGGATGGTACCGCAGGGTTGCCGGGACCGGCAGGTTCAAACCGCGACTTGCCAAGTAGCCCGCTATTAATGATCCCGGCCTCGTCTCCCTCCAAATACGCTTTGCCACCTGAACCATTTGAGCAGCCAAAGCATCTCCGTGCGCCTTATTTTGTGCAGTGTCCTTCTGCGGCATGAGAGGCTGAAGGAGATCGAAGCTGTTTTCTTGCACCAACATTTCTACCGCTTGCTCTAAAGA
>CALMVH010000114.1:0-965 GCA_937873165.1 uncultured Rhodospirillales bacterium | reverse complement strand
GTTCCAAGCCCGTCGTACGTACTCGATCACGTCGCCTCCAGCGCCGCAGCCGAAGCAATGAAAAAGTCCCTTACGCTCGTTTACGCAAAACGACGGCGACTTTTCCTGATGAAACGGGCAGAGCCCGACAAGCTCCGCGCCCTTTCGAAGCAGCTTCTGGTTTTGACGCTCAATAAGGAGTTGAAGCGGTACCGCACGCGCGGCTGCCAGTTGCTCGGAAGACGACCAAAACTGTCGTGCGACAGTCATGGTTGTTCTCCCACGAGGATCTTTGTTTCTGGTAACGAACGCGTGGGACCATCTGTATTGCCCCCGTTATCAGAGGTGGAGCAACGCGGTTCCTTGGTTTTCGACTTCGCCCACGCGATCAGATTGTGAGGTCGGTAAAGCGGTTTACGGCCGAATTGTTCGTATATCGGCGACCCGCCGACGCAAGCGAGCTTCGCCAGCGTCGCTGGCGCAGTTTTGTAGCCGTGTGACGTCAGGAAAGCCGCAGCTTCCTTTCTGTCCAAGAGCGGGCATCCTTTAATCGTTTCCATGATATTCCTCAAATTTCCAGCAACGGCGCTGGTTTTGCGAAATCCATGTCGAGCTTTTCACGCCCAAAAAATGGCCTAAAATACAGCCCAGTATATTTTCGGGTTGGATTTCAGGCTTTAAGGTGTCCCGAAATCATATTGCGAATAGTTTTTAAGGCCGGACATTCCTGATCTTGATGCTCCCTGCGAAACCATGCTCGCAAGGCGTGCGCTTCATCGATTACCTTCGCCTCAGTGAGTCCGATCTTCATTCGACGCTCATACTCACGACTGATCATTCGCGTTTTGGATGGTCGCCCAACTGGGCGCGGCAGTGCGGGAGTTAGATCGAGACCTCGTGTCGGTTTCCAAAAAGTGGGCAACGGCAGTTGTCTAGGCTCAGGACTCATTGATTGAGATAGAAGATGACGGAAGCTGCGATGCAGA